>DASYSH010000549.1:0-4090 GCA_036003525.1 Gemmatimonadaceae bacterium
ATGGCGTACCAAGCGTGCAGTGATGCGAAGATGAGCGCGATCGAAGAAGGAAGCGTGGGCGCGGGCACGGGCTGCACGGTGGGAAAAGTCGCGGGACCCGCGCGGTGCATGAAAGGCGGAATTGGAATTGCGGTGGCGGGAACGGCGGGATCAGGCGGCGTGTTGGCGGCTGCGATAGTCGCGGTGAACGCCGCCGGTCACGTGCGCGGAATGGACGGCTCGATCATCGCCGGCCCGCGCGACGAGGATGGCAAGCCGATGGATGCGGAGCGCATCATTGCCGCGGGCCCGCCGGCGACGATGGCGAAAGAGGGAACGAACACGACGCTCGCGGTGGTTGCGCTGAATATCGCGCTCACGAAACTCGAGTTATATCAAGTCGCGCGAGCTGCGAGCGCTTCGTACTACCGGCGCATTGGGCCGGCGGGAACGAGCTTCGACGGCGATGTGATTTTTGCGGTCGCGCCGATGGAGGGGAGGACGGGCACGCTCCTGCAGGCGGAGGTTGCGGCGGTGAGTGCGCTGGAAGAGGCGATCGTGCGGGCGGTAAGGCTGGCCCGCGGGCGGGATGGGATACCGGGGCTCGCGGACTCACTCGAGCACTGAAGATTTGAGGGGCGAGGCCAGCGGGGAGCGGCGAGGATGAGTGGGGAGTGGGGCGAAACGAGAGGGGAGGGGCGAGGCCAGTGGGGAGCGGGAATATATTGCCTCTTCTCATTCTTTTCGCCGCTAATCACCGCGCATCGGGGTAACGACGACGACTCTCCTCGGATTCACTGATCTTCGCGGATGAGCAAAAGACTTTCTTAAGAACGACATTTAGAAAGTCTGTTTGCGATCCGGCGTCATGCGAGAAATATCGGGGTGAGCGGCAGGCGGACCGAGAAGTTTGCTAAGTGGCGAGATCTTCCGACTGCCCGCTGGCCTCGCCCGTCCCGTCTCGTTTTCGCCCTGCTCCCCACTCAACCTCGCCACTCTCCGCTGGACTCGCCCATCGCCACTGAGACAAGCGATGAGGGTCGGTGAGAAGTTATGAGACGAGCCCACTCAGCGGCGCGACCGGTGCCCCCACCCGCACATGGAGAAAAATCTCCGCCCTCAGCTCTCCATCCAGCTCCACTCTCATCGTGTGCGCCCCCGCCGACTGCAGCGGCAGATCGATCGCGGCGATCACCGGAATGTCGAGTTCGTACGAACCCACCGGCGGCTTTCCCACTTCGATCTCGCCTGACGACGACCAGATTTCCTCGCCCGCCGGTCCGACCCAGCCGAACGCGAGCGTGTGCATCCCCTCGTCGCCTTCTTCGGCCTTGAGTCTCACCACGAGCGTCGCGCGCGGATGCACCGCGGGCAGCGAACCGATTTGCAGCGCGTCGAACACGCCCAGAATGTTGAGCTTCCCTTCCTGGGAGATGTTTGCGGCGTCGGCGAATAGAGCGAAGGAAACGTGCATGAACCAAAACTACGGTGGAGGATGGAAGATGGAAGATGGATGACGGTCGCGAATTGCAAGTTCCTTCCATCTTCGATCTTCCATCTTAGATCTTCCATCTTCGATCTTCCATCGTAGTTAGTTTTACCCATGCCCGATTCCGACCGCCGCAACGTCCTGATCACCGAATGGCTGCTCGTCCTCATGTCCGTGATCTGGGGCATGAACTTTACCGTGATGAAGTACGGCACCGGCGTTCTCGAACCGTTCGCGTACAACGGCGTACGGCTCGCGATCGGCTCCGTGGTCATGCTCGGAATTCTGTATTCGCGCAGACTGCCTCCGCTCCCGTGGAAAGACATTCGCGGCCTGATGCTGCTCGGCTCGCTCGGCACGGGACTCTATCAGCTCTTCTTCATTTCCGGACTCGCGATGACGCGCGCCGGCACCGCAGCGCTCGTCATCGCGTCGAGTCCCGCGATCATCGCCATCGTCGGACGCTTCATGGGCGTCGAGCAGGTGAGCAAGCGCGCGGTGTGGGGAATCGCCGTGTCGATCATCGGCATCGCCTTCGTGATTCTCAGCTCCGCAGATTCGAACGACGGCCAGCCGTCGGTTCTCGGCGATCTGCTCATTCTCGCGTCGGTCGTCTGCTGGTCGTTCTACACGCACCTCATGCGGCCGTACACGCAGCGAATCGACGGAATTCAAATCGCGACCTGGTCGCTGATCGGCGGCACGATTCCAGTCGTCGCGCTCGCGATTCCCGCGATTCTCCGCGCCAACTGGCACGCGGTGGTTCCGCTCACGTGGGGCGCAATTTTCTACAGCGGCGTGGGCAGCATGGGCATCGCGTACCTGTTCTGGTACCGCGGTGTGCGCGTGATCGGGTCGACGCGCACCGCGATGTTTTCGAATCTTCAGCCGATCGTCGCGCTCGGCGCCTCGTGGCCGCTGCTCGGTGAGCAGCCGACGCTCATGCAAGGCATCGGCGCCGGCGCCGTGCTCGGCGGACTCCTGCTCACGCGTCAGATTTCCGCGCCGGAACCCGCGCACGGCGAATGAAGATCGCGCTGTTCGACATCGACGGCACCCTGCTCTGGACGAAGGGCGCCGGCCGCCGTGCCATGGAACGCGCACTGAAGGCGAACATCGGCACGGCCGGACCCGCAGACCATCGCTACGACGGGAAAACCGACAAGCAGATCGTGCGCGAATCCATGAGCCTCACGGGATTCTCCGACGCGGATGTCGAAGCGAAAATGGATGCGATCCTCGCGAGCTATCTCGACGAGCTGATCGTCGAGCTCGGTCGCGACGACCACGGGGTCGAAGTGCTGCCCGGCGTGCACACCCTTCTCGATGCGCTCGAGCCGCGCGGCGACGTCGTGCTGGGCCTGCTCACGGGAAATGTCGTCGCCGGCGCGGAACGAAAACTGCGCGTGGCGGGAATCGAGTTCGCGCGCTTTCCGGTCGGCGCGTTCGGCAGCGACGGCGAGCACAGACATGATCTTCCGGCGATCGCGCGCGACCGCGCGGCAGCGCACACCGGAACCGCCATCCCGGGCAGTTCGTGTGTGATCATAGGGGATACTCCGAGCGACGTCGCGTGCGGCCGGGGAATCGGCGCGCGCGCAATCGCGGTCGCGACGGGGCACTATGATGTCGCGTCGCTCGAAGCGTGCAATCCGCACGCCGTCTTTCGTGACCTCACCGACACGGACGCCGTCATCCGCTCGATTGTCGATGCGTGAAGTCGAGCTCAAGAGCCTCGTCCCCGATCCCGCGCGTACGATCGCCGCGCTCGGCGCCGCCGGCGCCGTGCAGACGCTCGACGGAGCACTTCGCGACAGGCGCTATGACACGGCGGAGCGAACGCTGCTGGCCAAGGATCACGTGCTGCGCATCCGCGAGTTTGCCGGCGCCGATGCCACGACGGCGACGCTCGACTGGAAAGGCCCCACTTCGTATGCGGACGGGTACAAGGTTCGCGAGGAGATCAGCGCCGCGATCGGCGACGCAAGAGTTTTCGCGCAACTGTTGGAAGGGCTCGGCTACGTCGTGATCCGCGAGATCGACCGGCACATTTCGCAATTCGAAATCCACGGAGCCACCGTGCGCATCGAGGTGTATCCGCGCATGGACGCGCTGGTGGAAGTCGAAGGCGAACCGGCGGCGATCGAAGCCGCGATCGCGGCGACCGGACTTCCGCGCGCGGGATTCACGACCGAGCGGCTGCAGGATTTCGTGACGCGCTTCGAGTCGGGCGGCCGGCGCGCGGCGCTTTCCGAGCGCGAACTCGCCGGCGATTATCGCTACGCCGCCAATGCCTGACGACTCGCGCGCCCTGCCGCCGCAGTTCGCGCTGCCGGAGTTTACGCGCGCGCTGCGCGGACTCGCCGCGCCCGGCGCGCTCGGTCGGCCGGAACACGCCGGCGTGTTCGGACCGCTGATCGCGGCGCGCAAACTCGCCGAGCACGCGGGAAGCGCTCGCGCGCGCGTCGCGGCATTCGATTCCGCGCGCCTCGAGCGGGGATGGGTCGAGTCGATCGACACCATCGCATCGGCGCGGGTCCCGAAAGCCGGCGCCGATCGTCGCGCGCTCACCGCGCGGCTTTCCGAGCAGGCGCGCGACGTGTTCGCCGCGCTCGCCGTTCT
>DASYSH010000550.1:0-9786 GCA_036003525.1 Gemmatimonadaceae bacterium
ATCCGCTCGTACATCAATTTATTTCCGACGTCGGCGGCGACGATCTGCGCCGGATCGACGACGCGCGAAACATTGAGGAGGGGCACCGGAAGTGTCAGCACCTGCTCCGTCTTCAGTCCGGTGCCGATGTTGACCAACTGAACCATCGTTCGTGTCAGCAGGCCCGCGCCCGCGAGCAGCACGACAGACACGGCAATCTGCGCGACAACGAGCGCGCGCTGCAGCCGCTGCTTTTTCAGCCCGCCTGTCATCCGGCGCGAACCGGCGGCGACCGACGAGGCGAGATGCCGTTGCTGCGGCAGCGAGGCGGCGAATGACAACAGCACCGCGAGTCCGACCGACAGCGCGAATGCGAAACCCAGCACGACTCCGTCAACGCCGATCTCGTCCGCGCGCGGCGAAACGCGCTCGGCGAATGACGTCAGGAGCGACACGCCGCCTGCCGCAACCAGCAAGCCAAGCGACCAGCCGGCCGTGGTAAGGACGAGATTCTCCACGAGCAGCAGCCGACGGAGCCGCCCTGCGCCGGCGCCGATCGCGGTGCGAACGACAAGCTCATGCTCGCGCCGCATGCGCCGCATCAGCGTCAGGTTCGTAACGTTGGCGGCGCAGATGACCATGACGAACGCTGCTGCGATCATGAGCAGGAACAGCGTCACGCGCGCGTTCGCTCCTATCGCCTCCTTGAATGGAATCACCGTGACCGTGTAGTGCGCGGCGGGATTGTATGCGTCCTTGAACTCGGTGAGCACCCGCGCATGCACTGCGGCGACCTCACTGCGCGCTTGATCGAGCGTTGCGCCCGGCGCAAGCCGCGCGACCATCTCCGTCATCCGATGGACGCGCGTTTGCACCATCATCGCGCCGACGTGGTGCGGACTGACCACCATGTTCGTAAACGCGTCGACCCGATCGGGAAAGTACGGAGCTGGCTGCAGGACACCGATCACCGTCGCGGATTCATCATTGAGCCGCACCTGCCGCCCGACAATCGACGAGTCGCCACCGTAGCGGCGGAGCCAGAACGCGTGCGTCAGCACGATCACCGGCGGAACTCCGATGCCGTCGTCGGCCGCGCGCGTAACCCTGCCGAGTACCGGTGAGAGGCCCATCACGTCGAAGAAGTTTCCGGTGACGAGCCCGATCGAAATGCGCGTGACGTCGTTCCCATGGTACAGCACGCCGGACCATGGCGAGTATTCGGCGATTCCGGCGAGCGACGGGGCGCCGGTCCGAAAATCACGCACCTCGGGTACCGAGAAATTGATATTGGAACCGCCGGGTCGGTCGCTGGCATGCCGCAGATAGACCAGACGATCGCCGTCGCGGTGCGGAAGCGGCTTGAGCAGCACGCCACGCACCACGCTGAATATTGCGGTGTTCGCGCCAATTCCCAGCGCGAGCGTGATGATGACGACAATCGTGAACGCCGGACTGTGGCGCAGAGCGCGAAAGGCGTACTTGATATCCGCGCCTATGCTCTCCAGCCAAGGGAGCCCGCGCTGATCGTGGACCGCTTCGGACGCCGGCGTGATTCCGCCGGAGGCGAGCAGCGCCTGGCGGCGAGCCTCGGCGGGCTGCATCCCGCGGCGCACATTCTCGGCCGTCTCCATCTCGAGATGCGCTTCCATTTCGGCGCGCGCCTCGGCGGTGTCCCGCGCGGAAAACGCGCCCGCTATGCGCGCGGCCAGGCTCCGGAGCAAACTCATGGTGCCTCCTTGCGGGGCGTGAGAAACGCGGAGATTAAATCAGCGGTCTGATGCCACTCACGGGTTTCGCGGGCGAGCTGTTTTTTCCCCGTGGCCGTGAGCGAATAGAATTTTGCGCGGCGGTTGTTTTCGGACGGGCGCCATTCGGCGGTCACGAATCCTTCCTGCTCGAGTTTCACGAGCGCGGGATACAGCGTGCCATAGTTCAGCGTGAGCCGGTTCTTGCTCGTCTCCTCGATGCGGCGCGCGATGCCGTATCCGTGGAGCGACCCGAGCGCCTCGAGCGTCCCGAGAATCATCAGTGCCAGCGTGCCCTGCCTTACATCGGATTTTCCGGCCACGGTGCGCCTCATATGGGATTCCCATATGAGGCTAATATCTACCCGATGGCCGCGCAAGAGGCGGCGACGCGGAGGACTATGGCGTCTGCGGCCACACGGTGAAGTCCCGCCGGATCGTGCGCACGAAATGGCCGCGCATCGTCTGCACGACCGAGTCGAGCTCGACCAGCTGCGCGTGCGTCATGTCGAGACCGTGTTCGTTCGGTTGATCGACCGTCCCCACCGGATAGTCGACTCCGGGCGTGCTCGAGTTCTCGACGTGCGCGCCGAGGAAGTGTGTGACTCGATGCGCATTCGCAAACGCGAGCAATCGCGCGACGCTCTGCGCGTACGCCGCGGTATCGCGCACGTACAAGCGGCCCGGATAAAACGTATCGCCCGTAAACAGCACGCCGGTGAGCCGGTCGTATACCGCGATGCTCGCGGGCTGATGACCGGGGATCGCGACGACGTCGAGCACGCGATGGCCGAGGTCGATCGTGCCCTGATCCTGCGGCCAGCGATTGATATTGAAGAACGCGCGCACCGCGGCGCTGTCACGCCCGACGAGCACGGTGTTCGCGCGTCCGACGAATTGCGTGTCGCCCGCGATGTGATCGCCGTGGGCGTGGCTGTGCGCGACGATCAACTGAAGTGTGGACGCGCCTTGCCGTTTCGCCGCGGCGCGAACGAGCGAGTCGACCGGCGTGACGACATCCACTTTGCCTGCGCCGGTGTCGATGAGCAACGCGCGTTCCGTACCGACGATCAAGTAGATGAACGGCTTTTCATAATTCTTGCACGCGGCCTGGCGCAGGATGAAAAGGCCGTCGTTGTACGCCTGCACGTTGAAGTCGGGGCGGCCCGCGCAGTCGCGGCCGCCGGCGTACCAGGCGGCAGGGACTGCACCTGACTGGAAACGCGGCTGAACCGACGCCGATGGCGTCGAGCACGCGGCGCACGCCGCAATGAGCGCGGCGAACGCGACACTGCGAATCGACATGTTACTTCGAGACCGCCGCCAGCTCCTTGATCGCCTCGGACATCGTACGGACTCGCGCCGAATCCTTCGCGCCGCTCACATCTCCGTCCACCTGTTTCGCGAGCGCGGTCAGCGCCGCACCGCGCGCCTTGCCTGTTTTCTGCTCGGCGGCATCGAGCGCGATGCCAATCGCCGTCGTGCGCGATGCGTTGAGCCCGTTGTTGCGCACGAGCTGATCGAGATACGAACGCACGACCGGGAACGCCGCCGGCCAGACCACGTGCGGCTGACTCTGCGGATTGTACTCCGACATCGTGACCAGCTTCGCCGCCGCGATCTCGTTTGCCGAGAGGTTGGCGCTTGGGACCAGTTCGAAAATATCAAAACCGCGGTCGAGTTCCGAGGAATAGATCAGGCCGTTCCAATAGTATGCGCCCCACGAGCCGCCGATCGTGCCGCCACCGCCCCGCTGTCCGCCACGGCCGCCGGCGGGTGCGGGCACATCGGCACCCATCGGGGGATCAATCGGGCCCCGATCGAAGAACGCGAGTTCCTTCGGATGGTCGGCGTCCGAAAAATCCATCACGTCGACGCCACCCTGATACCATCCCTGCACCATAATGTCGCGGCCCGGCACCGGAATGAGGCCGCCGTTGTGCGAGACGCAGTTTTCCTGCGCGCTCTGCGCGGTCGGAATCTTGAAGTACGAATGCTGCGTGTACTTCTTGTCCGCGCCGATCGTGAGAATGGTGTTGCCGCCCATTTCCATCATGCTCGACGCCTGACACATCGGCTGCGTGCCGCCGCCCCACTCGTCGGTGAAAACGACCTTCGATCCGTCGTTGCTGAAAACCGCGGTGTGCCAGAGCGAGAAATTGGTGTCGGCCTGCGCGGCGAGGCGCACCGGTTTCTCGGGGTTCGAGATGTCGACCAGCAATCCATACGACGCGCACGCACCCGCGAGCAGATGCATCGCCGGATACGCGGTGACATCGTGGCAATTGCGCGGGCCGGTCGGCTGCGGCGGAGGCGTCGCAGGAGCGGCACCAGCGCGTCCGCCGCGACCAGCGACTGCGGCCGCACGGGCAGCGGATAGCTGCGCTGGATCGAGACCGGTGAAGATGCGCGCGCCCGTCACCACTGCGGCATTCTCCGGATGGTCGAGCGGCACCTTGATTACGTCGAGGCTGTACAGCGAGTTGGACGGATCCGCCGGATCGGTTCCGTTTTTGCAGCCGACGAGTTCGCTGTCCGGCCGCGCACCCTGATTTCCCGAGACGTAGAGATAGACGACGTTCTTGTCCGTTGGACTCGGAACCACCGTGTGTGTGTGTGAGCCTTTGCACGTCTGCACGTTCTTCACGAGCTTCGGTGCGCGCGGATTCGAGACATCGAAGATGCGGACGCCGGCCATGTGGTCCTTCGGATCCTTCACTCCGCCTTTGCCGCAATCATTGCGGTTGCCACCGCCCTCAGCGGAGATGAACAGCAGGTTGCCAATGATCGACGGATCGCCCTGCGACGTGATGCATTCGACCACGGACGCGAGCACGGGCTTCTCGGGGCTCGTCACGTCCCAGATGGAAAAGCCTGCGAAATTTCCCTGGTAGACGAAGTGTGTGCCGAATGCCAGGTCGGAATTGATGAACGTCAAACCTCGCACCGTGTCGAACTGGGCGGGCTTCGGCGAGAACGAGACCTGACGCATGCCGCTCGCGGCGGTTCCCGCATCAAGGCGGCCGGATTTCAGTCCGTTGCGAGGATCGTTGCCGGTCGGATAGGTCTGCGCGACGAGCAGCGCGGGAACCATGACGGCGATGGTGAGCGCTGCAATCCTGCGAACGATCTGCATCACGAAATACTCCGGATCATGGGGGCGGTGTTACTTCTATTTCTCGGGTAACTGCGCGAGCATCTGCTGCATCACGCCGATTTCGGCGGTCTGCACCGATACGACGTCGTTTGCAAAGACGGAAACATCGACTTCCTGACCGGCACGCGGCGTCGCGAAAAGATCCGACACCATTTTGAGCGCGCCGTTGTGATGCTGGATCATCATCACGAGAAAATTCCGGTCGAACTCGACGTCCTTTGATGCTTCGAGCGTCTTGAGCTGCTCCGCCGTGAGCATGCCGGACATATGCATCGTGCGCCACGACGAAGTATCGGGCGCGAACTGATCATACCGGCGGAGCCATTCCTGCATGATGCGGATTTCAGCGACCTGCGACTGATCGATCTTCGTCGCGAGCCGGAGGAGGCGCGCGTTCGCGCCGTGTGCGTTAGCCATGCGGCTCATATAGACGGCCTGCGCATGGTGGGCGATCATCCCTTGCATGAACTCGACGTCGGCGACGGTGACGATCGACCCTTTTGGGAGCATGATATGGCCGGGCATCTCCATCCCGGCCATATCACCCTGCGCGTGCGCCATCAGGGGCGAGGTGCACAACGCAATGACTGCGATGAAGAGGCGAGCGCGAATGAGCATACGGATAAGATGCACGCCGAGACCGACCCAATCAATGCAGGGTCGTTAGCAGGAAAAGCTCAACGCTAAATCGCCCACCGCTAATTGCTCACCGCTAGCGCGGGTAGCTAACTGCTCTCAGCTTTCTCGGGCCTCGGGGTGAGCGACAAGCGGCGGGCGATTTAGCGCTGAGCTTCTACCGACAAGTTGGGAGTATGAGGCGACTGCTTCTCACGGCGAAGCCTCACGCCGCGCCGAATCCAGCGCCCTCGTCGCCGCATCAAAATGCGCGGCGAGATCGGCGATCTCGCGCGCGGTGCGGTTCGCATCGTTCGCGCGGATCGCCTCGTTCACCGTCGGATATACCATGTTCGCATACCCGTTATCCTTGTCCGCGACATAGATCAGATTGCGAAACCACTCACGTCCGTCGAGTCCGTTCGGACGGGTAAGCGCGCGTTCCACCCCGCGCAGCGACGCATTGGCCCGTTCGAGCACCGGCTTGGACGGCGCGCCGGCGAGCAGGCGATCACGCGCCGCGTTGAACGCGATCGCCGCCGCCTCGAAGCGATCGAGCGCCGTTGTGACCGCACTCATGTCGCTGCTCCAATGGTGGGCTGCGAGAGTCTTGTCGATATCCGGCGCGTACTTCTTCATTGTCTGCGCGAACTCGACGTAGTCGTACGGCACGATGTCCGCGTTCGCGAGACGCAGCAGCATCGCGGCGCCGACGCTCGCAGCGGTTGCGTGATACTTGAAGCCCGGATCGCCGAACTTCGACATCCACGCAAAGTCATCGTACTGCGAGTGGTACACGCCGCCCGCGCCGCCAAAACCCCACTCGGCGATTGGAATGCCGAGGTGATTGTAGAACCCGGCGAAGTCGGAACCTCCGCCGGGGTCTCCCATGGCGGGCTCGGCGCCGTCCTTGGTGTGCGACGCGGCGCGCCACTGCGCATATACGCTGCCCTTTCCGTTCGGATCGGGCACTTCGTCGGCGACGCTGCGCAGCGTCGGCCGCAGCGACGGCGAGCCGCCGCCGCCGAACTGCACGCCCTGCGCGGCGACATCTTGATTCAAATAGGCGACGGCCGACTTCAGCAGACGGAGTGAGTCGTCCTCGACGTATTCGGTGGAACCGATGAGGCCCCACTCCTCGGCGTCCCATGTCGCAAAGACGATCGTGCGCTTCGGGCGATGACCGGCCTTCACCTGATCCGCCACTGCGCGCGCAGCCTCAAGCACACTCACGGTGCCGCTCACATTATCGGCCGTACCGGGGCCCCACCCGTCGCGATGGCCGCCGACGATCACGACTTCATCGGGATACTCGGTGCCGCGCACGATGCCGAACGTGTCGAAAATCTTTTTGTACGCGGACGTCGCGCGATCGTCGCGGACTACGACGCGAGCGCGCACCGGTCCGGGCCCGGCGTGATATCGAAACGCGAGGCCGCCCTGCCACGACTGTGGAATCGACGCGCCGCGAAGATCGCGCAGCAGCTCGCCCGCGTTGCCGTAGCCGATCGGAATCACGGGAATGTGCGGAACATCCATTTGCTCAGGCGTGAGACGCCTGGCCCCCGCGTTGCTCGGATATCCGGGAGTGGACGGATCGCCGTCGAGATTGAGGATGCTTCCGCGCTGTACGCCGGCCGCGTTTCGCATCGGCCCGGTCGGATACACATCGCCGCGCACGAAGCCATCATCCTGCGGATCGCTGTAGATGATCAGCGCGATCGCGCCATGCTTCTCCGCCTCGCGCGCCTTGATGCCGCGAAAACTTCTTCCGTATCGCGCGATGACGATCTTTCCCTTGACGGAGACGCCGATCGAGTCGAGCTGTGCGTAGTCTTCGATCAGTCCGTAGTTCGCATAGACGACCTCGCCGTTCACATCGCCCTGACCGCTGTAGCCGTTCACGGTGAGATACTGCGGAAGCGCAGATGAGGGATCGCCCGCCACCGCGGGTTCCGCGAGCGAAAGTTCCTTCGCGGCTTTGTCGGTGCGCCAGAGATGCACGGCCGTCGGGTGCGGCATCCAGATATCGTACGTCCGCACTTCGGTCTCGAGCCCCCATGCTTTCATCTGCGCGATCACATAGTCCCGTGTCGCGGCCTGTGCGGGCGTGCCGGCGACATGCGTCTCCTTCGACAGCGTTTTCGAATGCGACTGCGCGCTCGCCGGCGACGGCACCTTGATCGCGGCGGCCTCGAGAGCACGCTCGTTCTGGCTCGATGCCGCCGTGTAACCGGGGAGTTGCTGCGCAGCGGCAGGAGCCGCGAGGAGCGCCAACAGGAGGAATGTAGGACGGTTGATCACAGAGCTCTCGCGAAAGGTGATGAGTGCATCGAAAGTATAGTGTATGCGCGTCGGGAACAATTTTGCCTCCGGCAGACCTATGAATATTTATGACTCGAGGCGACGGCACCTCAGCGAATAGCCATCGGCGCACCCACCGGGCAAGCGTGGCGGACAGGCTGCGTCACGTGCCCGGCGCCGTCCTTTGGACCGGCGCGATTCTCGTTGCCGCGACGGTCGTCGTGTTCGCGTTCTCGCTCGCCGACGAACCGATGCGCCGGTCGATGGAACGCAAGATCAATGAGAGCCTCATTGGATATACCGCGCGCCTGCCTCACGCTCATTTTCAGCCCCTCACGCTCTCGGTGACACTCCGCGACGTGACGCTCGCACAGACGGCGGATTCGGTCGCACCAGTTGCCATCATTCCCAAGTTGCACGCGAGCCTGCAATGGCGCGAACTGCTGTCGCTGCGGCTCGTATCGGATTTTCGGATAACCGAACCGCAGATCCGGCTGAACCTTCCACAGTTGCGGCGCGAGACCCGTGACACGATCAGTCTGAAGGATCACGGGTGGCAGCAGGCTGCGAAGGCGATCTTTCCGTTCAAGATCAACCGCTTCGATATAGTCGATGGAGATCTCGTTTATGTCGACGAAGATCCGTCGCGGCCGCTGCATGTGTCGCACATCGCGCTCAGCGCTGGAAATATTCGCAACATCCAGTCGAAAAACGCGCCATACCCGTCGACGATTCAGGCTGAGGGCGTGGTGTTCGAGAAGGGCCATGCGTCGGTCGACGGTCGCGCCGACTTTCTGGCAGTTCCGTCTCCCGCATTCAAGTTTGCCTACACACTCAACGACGTTCCGCTCGACCGGCTCAAGCCCATCGCAAGCCGGGCGTCGTTCACAATCACGGGCGGCACGCTCGCCAGCAGCGGCAACATTGAAACGGGGCCCGAGGCCAAGAGCGTTCACATCACCGACATAACGGTCGACCGCGTGCATGCCGATTACGGACACACGGTCGAGACCGCAGTCGGAAATATCACGCACGAGGCGACGAAGGCCGCGGAAAAACCGGCATACACACTCCTGATCGACACGCTCAGCATTCTGCGCAGCGAACTGGGCGTGACGCGCCCCGCCGGCGCGCGGCCGTACCGCCTGTTCCTCAGCGACGCATCATTCCGCCTGACGAACTACTCAAATCACTTCGTGCGGGGTGAGGGTGTTGCGACGCTGCGCGGCCGGTTCATGGGCGTGGGGCGCACGGCGGCGCGCGTCCGTTTGTTGCCGGCGCCGACGGACCCGAACTTTGAATTTGCGCTCGCAATTGACAGCACGCCGCTCGCGTCGCTGAACGACCTGCTCAGGGCCAAGGCCAGTCTCGACGTGACGAAAGGCACACTGCAGCTTTACTCCGAACTGACGGTCCACGGCGGCCGGATGAACGGCTATGTGAAGCCGATGCTCACGCACGTCACCGTGTACGATCCACGCCAGGACCGGCACGAGCCGGTGATCAACCAGCTCTACCAGCTGATTGTCAGCGGGGCCGTCAAGTTATTCGAGAATCGCCGCACACACGATGTGGCAACACGCGCGACACTCGACGGACCGGTTGGCAAGACGGGCGCAAATCCGTGGGAAGTCATCGGGAACGCGTTTGAAAACGCATTCGTCCGGGCGATCTTGCCGGGACTCGACCGAACCGTCAAGGGACGATCAACGCCTTGATCACGGTTCGGTTCTCCACCGCCGCGAGCGCTTCATTCGTCTGATCGAGTCCGAACTTCGCGGTGATGGAATCCGCCCATGGCAGCGCATTCCCCTGATGCGCGAGCACCTGCACGGCGCGATGCACATGTGAATAATCGCATCCCCAGCATCCGCGAATCTCGGCATGCTTCTTGTTGATCTGCAGATGCGGATTGATCGAGATTTCGCCGTGGTCGGTATACTGGCCCGCGATCACCACCTTGCCGCCGTCGCGCACCAGATC
>DASYSH010000551.1:0-5965 GCA_036003525.1 Gemmatimonadaceae bacterium
GCCTCACTGATCTTCCCCCTCACGCCTCACTGATCTTCCCCCTCACGCCTCACTGATCTTCCCCCTCACGCCTCACTGATCTTCCCCCTTACGCCTAACCGGTCTTCCCGCTCGCCCTAATCGGTAATGAGTCGGGAATGAGTCGGTGATGCGCCGGTAATGAGTCAGTAATGAGCCAGTAATGAGTCAATGAAGCGTCAGTCGTCCAACTCGAATAGGTATTCCAGCTTGGTAAGAGCGATCATCTGCTTCACCGCAGACGGCGTATGCAGCAGCTTCGTGGCTACCATCCGCTCCCTCGCGCGCTTCTGCACCAGCACGAGCACGCCAAGCCCGCTGGCATCGATCGCCGTCGTGTGCCGGAGATCGATCACCACCCGGGTCTCATTGCGCTGGATGACGCGCTCGAGATGCTCGAGCGCGGCGCGCCGGAAATCGAGACGCGATCCGGCATCGAGATGGGGCGGCGCGATGAGGACTTCGTTGTAGCTGTCGGCGATCAACATGGATGCCTTCCTCCGCTGCGTGGCGGGAGCACGCCGCGTTGCCCGGTGTTCGGCTCGCCGACTGGAGCTGGAAAAAGCGCTCCGTTTCTTCATTCGGGAACCGGACGATCTCGAGATGCAGCTTCGAGATTCCTGGCTTTGCGGCTCCGCCTCGCGACGGGTGTGCTCTTTTCGTGATGAAACGAACTTCGATTGTGCCCAATAGCTTGGCGAGAACCGTGCCAAACATTCCTGTGCGGCAACTTATTGTTACGCATAGAGTTACGTTGCTATCACACTGTGACACACAAAATTGCCACGCAATTGCGCGAGGTGAAATGCAGTCTGCATACGGTGTCAACTTTTCGAGTATTTCAACGCAGCGCACAACTATCACATTAGAGACAGCGCACGACCGAAACGCGGACGGCGGTGATTGTTGATCCATCGCCGTGCCATCTTATTCGGAGGAAATCCGCCATCTGCCGTCTGCCTTCTGCCGCATTCAAATGAGCGACATCGACGTCCTTCTCACCGAAACACGATCCTTTCCGCCGCCGCCGGATTTTCGCGCGCGCGCATTCATCAATAGCGAGAGCGTCGCCGCCGACGCCGAGCGCGATCCCGAAGCGTACTGGGCGAAAATGGCCGGCACGCTCGAGTGGATCGCGCCGTGGAAAAAAGTTCTCGACTGGAAACCACCGCACGCGCAGTGGTTCACCGGCGGCAAGCTCAACGTCGCGGCGAATTGTGTCGATCGTCACGTTCGCGGTGCGGCGCGCAACAAGGCCGCAATCATATGGGAGGGCGAGCCGGGCGACCGGCGCACGCTGACCTACTGGGATCTGTATCGCGAAGTACAGCAGTTCGCGAACGTCCTGAAATCACTCGGCGTGACGAAGGGCGACCGCGTGGGGATTTATCTGCCGCTCATTCCGGAGTGCGCGATAGCGATGCTCGCCTGCGCGCGCATCGGCGCGATCCATTCGGTCGTGTTCGGCGGATTCTCACCCGAATCGCTGCGCGACCGCATGAATGACGCGCAGGCGAAAGTGCTCGTGACCTCCGACGGCGGATATCGTCGCGGACAGGTCGTTCCGCTCAAGCGCAACGCGGACAAGGCGCTCGAGGAAGCGCCGAGCGTCAAGCATGTCGTGGTGGTTCAGCGGCGCGCATCGGGACCCATCGGCGAGGCGCACGTCGAGATGCGCGAAGGGCGCGATCACTGGTACCACCGCCTCATGCACGGCGCGAGCGCAGCATGCCCGTGCGAGACGATGGATGCGGAGGACGTCCTCTTCATCCTTTATACATCAGGCACGACGGGCAAACCGAAGGGCATCGTGCACACGACCGGCGGGTACCTCACCGGCGCGACCGCGACGACGAAAGAAGTGTTCGATCTTCGCGATGACGACGTCTTCTGGTGCACCGCCGACGTCGGCTGGATCACGGGACATTCATATCTCGTGTACGGTCCGCTCTCCAATGGCGCGACGTGCGTGATGTACGAAGGCGCTCCCGACTGGCCCGAGAAGGACCGGTTTTGGGATCTTTGCGAACGGCACGGCGTGACCATCCTCTACACCGCGCCGACCGCGATTCGCGCGTTCATGAAATGGGGATCGCAGCATCCCGCGAAGCATGACCTCTCGCGCCTGCGATTGCTCGGCAGTGTAGGCGAGCCGATCAATCCCGAAGCATGGATGTGGTATCACGAGCATATCGGCGGAAAACGCTGTCCGATCGTCGACACATGGTGGCAGACCGAAACGGGCGCGATCGTGATTTCGCCGCTCCCCGGCGTCACGGCGACAAAACCTGGAAGCGCGACGAAAGCGCTGCCGGGTTTCACCGCCGAGTTGCTCGATTCGCTCGGCAAGCGCATCGACGTCGGTGGCGGCCTGCTCGCGCTCACCAAGCCATGGCCTTCGATGCTGCGCACGATCTGGGGTGACGACGCGCGCTATGTCGAGACGTACTTCACCAAGTGGAAGGACCGGCCCGACCTCTACTTCCCCGGCGACGGCGCCAAGCGCGATGACGACGGTTTTTTCTGGATTCTGGGCCGCGTCGACGATGTGCTCAACGTCGCCGGGCACCGTATCGGCACGATGGAAGTCGAGAGCGCGCTGGTCGAGCATCCCGCTGTGGCGGAAGCGGCCGTCGTGGGAAAGGCGCACGACATCAAAGGGCAGGCAATCGCGGCATTCGTGACCGTGCGCGAAGGCATTACGCCGTCGATCTCGCTGCGCGACGATTTGCGCGAGTTCGTCGCGAACAAAATTGGCGCGCTGGCACGGCCGGATGACATCATATTCAGCGCAGATCTTCCGAAGACGCGCTCGGGGAAAATCATGCGGCGCCTCCTGCGCGACATCGCCGAGGGGCGCGCACTGGGCGACACCACGACCCTTGCCGATCCGGGAGTGGTAGCTTCATTGAAGGAGCAGTACGAGGACAAAGAGGGATAAAGGAAAGAGACTCGCCGCCGACGGCTGAGGACCATGCGACCACTTCTCCAGCAGGAATTGCAGGGAGCGCTCGGTGATGCGTACACAATCGAGCGCGAGCTTCCGCGCGGAGGGATGTCGCGCGTATTCCTCGCGAACGAAAATGCGCTGGGGCGAAAAGTCGTCATCAAGGTTCTCGCTCCGGAACTCGCGGCGACGCTGAGCGTCGAGCGCTTCAAGCGCGAAATCAAACTCGCCGCGCGACTGCAGCATCCGCACATCGTGCCGCTGCTGAGCGCGGGAGAAGCCGGCGGCTCGCTCTACTATACGATGCCGTTCGTCGAGGGCGAATCGCTGCGCGACCGCATGAGCCGCGACCGGCAAATGAGCATCATGGATGTGTCGCGCATTCTCGAAGAGGTCGCGAGCGCGCTCGGCTATGCCCACGAGGAGGGCGTCGTGCACCGCGACATGAAGCCGGAGAATGTGCTGTTCTTCCACGGTCAGGCGGTCGTGCTCGATTTCGGCATTGGAAAGGCGCTCAGCGCCTCGAGCACGACCGATGAACACGCCGCGCGCATCACGCAGCGCGGCATGAGCCTCGGTACGCCGTCATACATCGCGCCGGAGCAGGCCGCGGGCGATCCCGACCTCGATCACCGCGCCGACATTTACGCGCTCGGTGTCGTGACGTACGAAATGCTTTGCGGGCACCCGCCATTTTCGGGGCGGTCCCCGCAGCAGGTGATGGCGGCCCACGCGACGCAAAAACCGGAGCCGATCGCAGGACGCCGGCGTGATACGCCAAACGAGCTCGCGGCGATCGTGATGCGCTGCCTCGAAAAACATCCGTCGGACAGGCCAGCCAGCGCGATGGACATCGCGCGCGCGATGTCGGTTACACCTATGCAAGGCACACGGGTGGTGATGCCCGGCGGCGGCGCATGGCGGATTCCAGCATGGGTTCCGTGGGCGATCGCGGGCATCGCTACAATCGTCGCGATCGCGCTCGCAGTGCGGCTCGCGCGCAGTTAAGTCTTTCGCAGATTGTCAGTTAGCGTCTGACATCCGTAACACGCGACGGGTTCACTCGTCTATGTTAAGCCTATGCCAAAGTTCCTTCCCGAGTCCCTGTTCTCCAAGAAGCTCCAGCCGGCCACCGAACGCCGGATGCGGCTCGCGCAGGCACGGGCGGAGGAGGCGATCATTCGCGCGCATGTGGAAAGCGCGCTGACGTTCGTGGACGCACTTGCGGAAGAGCTCCCGTTCGATCGCGCGATCGACTCGTACATCCGCGTGATGGCGGTGCCGGAGCCGCTCGCGAGCATCATCGTAACGCGGGTGCTCGTGGTGCTCGGCCAGGATTTGCTCCCCGTGAAGCGCGCGGTCGAACCGGCCGCCGATCAGACGCGACCGAAGCTCAGGCTTGCGGACGCCTCGGATCGGTCGAAGCTGCCGAAACGCGCGTAAGGTCGAGCGCGCTCAGCGCGAACAGCGCGAGCACGAGCAGCGCGCTCCCGACACAAAAGCGGCAGATCGCATGCAGGCGGGCCACCTCCACGTAGGAGAGCCATCCTGAAAAGAGAACGCCCCATCCGCTCATCAGTGCGAGACCGAGGCTGACGTTTCTCGATTCGACGAATCGGTCCATCGTGCCCGCGACCGACAGCGCAAACATCGCGACGTAGAAACCCAAGCCCCACAATGCCACGGGCTGGCCGAACAGTTTCGACCATCTGCTCGCCTGCACCACTTCGCAGCTCCCGCTTCCGCACGCGAGTGTCTCGATGTAGCCGAGCTTGTAGAGCGTGAGGTAGGCCGCCAGAAAAATGCCGGCGAGCGACAGCACGGCGATCGCCATCCTGCGCGTCATCGCCGCGCGCCCTACTTCCCTGCCGGTTTCTTTGCGGCGCCGCCTTTTGCGTTTGCGTTTGCCGCATCGGCGATTACGCCATCCACGAGCTTCTTGAACTCGTCATACGGCAGCGCGCCCGCGACCTGCTTGTCGCCGATCACGAACGTCGGAGTCTGCGCCACGTTTCGGCGGTTGCCCTCGGCCTGATTTCCCTTGATTTTCGCCGTGTATTTCTGCGTCGTGACGCAGCTTTCCCAGGTCGCGACGTCGAGGCCGAGTTCTTTTGCGTATTTCCGGAACACCGGCAGCGGACTCTTCATCGCTGGATCGAGGAGATCGCTCCACTCATCCTGACCGGCGTAGAGGCGGTCGTGCATTTCCCAGAATTTTCCCTGATCGTCGGCGCACGCCGCGGCGAGATGCGCGGTGAACGAGTTGAGATGCTGCGAAAGCGGGAAATCGTAGAAGTGGAACGCAACGATTCCGGTATTGATCAGGCGCGTACGAACGTCGGGTTCGGTGACCGTCGCGAAATTTCCGCAGCCCGGGCATTCGAAATCACCGAACTCGAGCACCTGCACCGGCGCATCGGCCTTGCCCATCAGATGACCTTCGGCGGCACCGGGCGGGATTTTCGGGTCGACCATGATCACCGCCGGGCCGCGGTGCGTCAGCACGTAGCCAAGCGCTCCGACGCCGAGTACGCCGACGACGGCGAGCAGACCGATGAACTTCGTATTGGGTCCGGCTTTCTGAACCGTCTTTTTCGCCACAATCGCTCCCGTTGGTGACCGTTGCGTGCTGCAGGAAACTAGCGGTACACAAGACACGATGACAGGTTGCACGCGTGCGGATTCCGATCGGACCGGGCGCGGTTCACGTCGAGCGATATGGATTCGGAGACCGGCCGGTGGTGCTGCTCCACGGGTTCGGCACTTCGAGTTTTTTGTGGCGTGCCGTCGCGCCCGCGCTGCCGCTCGGGGACGTGACGGCGTTTGCCGCGGACATGTTCGGCTGGGGCGAATCGGACCGGTCACTCGATGCGGACTATGGCATCAGTGCGCAGGCGGATTATCTCGACCGCGCGCTGACGGTGCTGCGCGTTGCGCGGGCCGATATCGTCGCGGTGGACGTGGGGTGCGCGGTTGCGATGGCGCTCGCAGCGCGCCGGC
>DASYSH010000552.1:0-3211 GCA_036003525.1 Gemmatimonadaceae bacterium
GATAATCCCTACGATCGCCGCTCCAAACCATTGAGTTGCGACGGGCCGCAAAAGTCCTGAAATCGCTCCGGCGGTGGCTCCACCGACCACGAGCCATGCCGCGATTACCGCGCGAGGCGCGTCGAACGGATCCACGCCCGACGAGCTGTGACCGTCGTCGATGGCCGCGCCAACGGCGAACACCGCGCCGATAGCAACCCCCCGAAGCGCGTCGAAACGAATGTCTGGAGCTCGCGAGCGAATTCGATCAGCGAGATTCATTCTCCGAAAATACTTCCGATCGCGCTCGCCACAAGACGCTGTTCAGCTCCGGACCGCCTGCTCGGACGCACGGACCGCCCCGTCGAACTAATCCGCGCGCATCGCCAGAGCAGGATCGACATTCGCCGCGCGCAACGCCGGAACGAACGACGCGATTAGCGCGACCGACGCGAGCAGCATCGCCACGGTTACGTATGTCACGGGATCGGTCGGCTTGATGGTGAACAACAGCGTGCCCATCAACCTCGTGAGCGCGAGCGCGCCCGCAATTCCGACGCCGATTCCAACCGCGACCATTGCGACGCCTTCGCGCACGACCATGCGCACGACGCGCGTCGGCGTTGCGCCCAGCGCGATCCGAATTCCGAGTTCGCGCGCTCGCTGGCCAACCAAGTATGCGATCACGCCGTAAATGCCGATTGCCGAGAGCGCGATCGCGACAATCGCAAACGCGGTGAGCAGCACCATATAGAAGCGCGGCTCGGCGACCGATTCGGCGAGCACCGCGTCGAGCGTTTTGATCTGATCGATCGCGAGCGACGGGTCGAGCTGCTTGATTGCCGCGCGCGCGTCGGCGACGACGGCCTGCGGATCGCGCGTGGTGTGCAGGATGACATTCATATTGGACATCGGCCACTGGTCGTATACCGCCCAGAACTGCGGGCGCATCGCGTTGGCGAGCGATGCCCCTTTTACGTCAGCGACTACGCCGACGATGTCCCCCTCGAGCGGACCGTTCGGGCCGCCCATGCCGAACGTGACGTGCTTGCCGATTGGATCTTCATTCGGAAAAAATTTCTTCACGCCGGCTTCGGTCAGCAGCAACACCTTTGCGGCGCCCGCGCGATCTGCATCGGTGAATCCCCGCCCGCGCACAACGCGAATCCCCATGGTCGGGAAATAGTCCGGCGTGGCAACGCGAACCTGAGCGCTCGGCTCGTCGGCAGGATTCACCGGCGGGCTTCCGATGATTTTGAACGTGAACCCAAATCCAAAATTGGTGAGCGGCATTCCGAACCCCGCGCCCGCGGACTGCACGCCGGACAGCGAGTGCATCCGTTCCATCAACGCCGTCATGAACGCGGCCTGCCGCTCCGGCTTCGGGTATTTCGCGTTCGGAAGACTCACCGCGAACGAGATGGACTTCTCCGTGCGAAAGCCAGGGTCGACGGACATCAGCGCGTCGAAGCTCCGGATCAGCAGCCCCGCGCCGGCGAGCAGCATCACCGACAACGCGACCTCGGCGACGACAAGCGTGCGCCGCGCCGCATGACCACGTCCGCGCTGACCACCGCTGCGACCACCTTCGCGAAGTGTCTTTGCGATGTCCGGCCTTACCATTCGCCGCGCGGGAACCAAACCAAAAATCGCGCCGGTCACCGTCGCGATCGCGAGCGTGAACCCGAGCACGAGACCATCCACACGGATTTCGCTCAGCCGCGGGATGCTCTGCGGCGCCGATGCGACAAGGAGTTTTGTTCCGATAATGGCGAACAGCAGTCCGGCCGCCCCACCGGCGAACGCGAGCACCATGCTTTCCGTGACGAGCTGACGGATCAACCGGCCGCGACCTGCGCCAAGCGCCGTGCGAACCGCCAGTTCACCTTCGCGCGCGACGCCGCGCACGAGCAGGAGATTGGCGACGTTCGCGCACGCGATCAGCAGAACAAATGCCACGCCGCCGAGCAGGATCAGGAGCGGAAGCCTGATGCTTCCCGTAACGAACTCCTGAAGCGGAATGACCTTCGCTCGCATGCCTTTGTTGTAATCGGGATAGTCCCGCTCGAGTCGCTGCGACACCGCATCCATGTCGAGCGCGGCGGCTTCCATCGTCATCCCCGACTTCAGCCGTGCGATGGTCGTGACGTAGACCGCGCCGCGGCTCCTGGGGAGTCTCGCCGGATCGAACGCGAGCGGAAACCAGATCAGCGCGTTCGCCGGCCACGCAGAGACATCGGGGACCACGCCGGCAACGCGATAATTTTCGTTGTCGAGGGTGAGCATTTTGCCGACAAGAGCCCGGTCCGCGCCGAATCGCGTTCGCCACAAACTCTCGCGCACGAGAACCGCTTTGGTTCCGCCGAACTCGGCCTCTTCGGGCGAAAACACGAGACGCCCCTCCAACGGCGCGACGCCGAGCATGTCGAAGAACCCCGAGCTGACGTCGTATCCGCGCAGATTCTGCGGATCGCCCGACCCCGTAATAACCGCCGAGTGTCCGTTGTACGCAGCAAGCGACGAGAACGAGTGATTCATCGTCCGCCAGTCTTCGATGTTCGCCGGCGACGCGTACGGAAACGGTTTGCCTCCGTCTATGGAGGAGACGACCATCACCACGCGCGACGGGTCGGCGAACGGCAGCGGGCGAAGAAGAATTCCGCGCACGACACTGAAGATCGCGGTGTTCGCGCCGATGCCCAGTGCGAGCGTGAGAATCGCGACGGTCGCGAAGCCGGGCGCCTTGCGCAGGCTGCGGAGTGAGTAGGAAATGTCCTGGCCGAGCTCGGTCCAGAAATCGGTGCGCATGATCCGTTTCTCGCGCCGCTCGTCCGTGCGGCGGCAATAGGTTTCTGCGTCGGTGACATCGCCGAACTGACGGCGGGCCTCGGAGCGCGCGGCGTCGGGTTCCCAGCCGCAGGCGATCAGCTCGCTCGCGCGCATATCGAGATGGAATTCGAATTCTTCGGCGACAGCTGCCGCCGTCCGCCGAAAGAGCGGCAGACGGAATACCCTGCGGAATTCGGGACGCCCGGACACGTCAGACAGTGCGGAGCACGCGTGTCACGGCGAGCGCGAAATCGTGGAACGCGGCACGCTCGTCGCGGAGCTGGCGGCGGCCTATCGCTGTGAGACGATAGTATTTCGCGCGGCGATTGTTTTCGGACATGCCCCATTCGCTCTCGATCGCACCCTGCTCTTCGAGGCGATGCAGCGATTTATAGAGCGCGGC
>DASYSH010000553.1:0-5993 GCA_036003525.1 Gemmatimonadaceae bacterium
AGTCTCGGACATCTCACGCAGCGCCAGCTCGACGCGGTCGCACGTGAGCTCAACATGCGACCGCGCAAAACCCTTGGCTATCGGTCGCCGGCAGAACATTTTGCCCGTGCTGTTGCACTGACCGATTGAATCCACCGCTATTAGCTCACAGCGACAGTTCAAAGCTCAGAGTTCCTAGCTAGATTTCGGTCATGCCCGATCCCATCGCGTCCGTTTTCAACGACGCCTACATCGCCGAGCAGTACGACAATTTCCGCCGCGACCCCGGTTCCGTCGATGAATCGTGGCGCCAATTTTTTCGCCTTGCCGCCGAGTTCGGCGGAGCGGCGCCCGCGCCGGTTGCGGCGGCGGGGCCGGATCAGGATTTCGCGCGCCGGGTAGTCGGCGTTTCCCGTTACCTGAATTCCATCCGCCGTTACGGCTACCTCGCGGTTCAGCTCGATCCGCTGGGCTCACCGCCGCCGGGCGCGACCGAACTCACGCTCGAGCATTACGGGATCACCGAAGCAGATCTCGATCTCGTCACCGGCACCGCCCTCGGATTTCCGCATCTTGCCACGGGGCGTGATGTGGCCGAACGTCTCAAATACCGCTACACGCGGAACCTCGCCGTCGAATTCGTCCACTGCGGAACCGAGGAGGAGCGTCAGTGGTTCCGCGCGCTTTTCACGGCGGAGCAGCTCACACGGTCGCTGACCGCGGATGAAAAGCGCGCGCTGCTCACGCGCCTTACCGAGGTCGACGGGCTCGAGCGTTTTCTCGGCCGCGCATTCACCGGGTACAAGCGCTTTTCGATCGAGGGCACCGATGCGCTCGTGCCGATGCTCGACACCGCGATCGACGAGTCGGCCGCAGCCGGCGCGAATCACGTCGCGATCTCGATGTCGCATCGCGGCCGCATCAACGTGCTCGCCCGCGTGATGGGCAAGCCGGTCGATCATATTCTCGGTGAATTCCAGGGTCGCCACGATCACCTGGGCGATGTCTCCACCGGCGACGTGAAATACCATCTCGGATTCGAAGGCACTCGCGTCACCGCAAACGGCACATCGGTGCAGCTTTCGCTCGTGCCGAATCCGAGCCATCTGGAAATCGTGAACCCGGTGCTCGAGGGATACACGCGCGCTCACCAGCGTCAGGACGGCGCGCCGGCCGTGCGCAACGAAGCGTCCGTCGTGCCGATCTGTATTCATGGCGACGCCGCGTTTCCGGGCGAAGGCATCGTCGCCGAGACGTTCAATCTCGCGCGGCTCCGCGCATACCGCGTGGGCGGCACGCTGCATGTGATCGTGAACAACCAGGTCGGCTTCACGACCGATCCGACCGACGGCCGGTCGACCCGTTTTGCGAGCGATCTCGCGAAGGGATTCGAGATGCCGGTGATTCACGTGAATGGCGACGACGCCGAAGCGTGTGTGATCGCGATGCGCATCGCGGTCGCGTACCGCTCGAAATTCGGGCGCGACTTTCTCGTCGATCTCGTCGGATATCGCCGCCACGGCCACAACGAAGGCGACGAACCGACCTACACACAGCCGCTGCTGTACGAAAAAATCAAAGCGCATCCCACGCCGCGTCAGGTGTGGGGCGCGCGGCTGATTGCGGAAGGCGTCGTCTCACAGGCGGACGTCGACGCGGCGGACGCGGCGGTGTCGGCGAACCTGCAGTCGCAGCTCGACAAGTCCAAAGCCGATACGAGCACCGACCACAGCGACTTCGAGGAAGTCGCGGAACCCGCGCAGCGGCCGGTGCGGGATCTCACCGTCGCGCGTCTCACGGAACTCAACGACGCGCTGCTGCACTGGCCGCCGTCGTTCACGCCGCATCCGCGGCTCGCGAAACAGCTCGAACGCCGCCGCGACACGATGGGAGACGGCGGCGGGATCGACTGGGGTCACGCGGAGGCGCTCGCGTTCGCGTCGATTCTCGCCGAGGACATGTCGATCCGTTTTTCCGGTCAGGATGTCGAGCGCGGCACGTTCTCGCACCGCCACGCGGTGCTGCACGATGTGACCAACGGCGCCGAATACGTGCCGCTGCAGCATATCGGCAGCGGACGGGCGGCGTTCGAGATCTACAATTCCGCGCTGAGCGAAATGGCGGTGATGGGATTTGAGTACGGATACAGCTGCGCCGCGCCGGACACGCTCACGCTCTGGGAAGGGCAGTTCGGCGATTTCGCGAACGTCGCGCAGCCGATCATCGATCAGTTCCTCTCCGCCGACCGCGCGAAGTGGGGACAGGATTCAGGGCTCGTCCTGCTGCTGCCGCACGGATACGAAGGGCAGGGACCCGAACATTCCAGCGCGCGTCTCGAGCGCTTTCTGCAGATGTGTGCGGAGGGAAATATGCGCGTCGCGTATCCATCGACGCCCGCGCAGTATTTCCATATCCTGCGCCGCCAGGCGGCGGGCGCGTCGCGGAGGCCGCTGATACTGATGCAGCCGAAGTCGCTGCTGCGCCTCGCGCAGGCGGCGAGCCACGTGACCGATCTTGCGGAGAAGACGTTCCAGCCGGTCATCGACGATCCGACCGGTCCGGACAAGCGCGGGCAGGTTTCGCGTCTCGTGCTGTGCACGGGGAAAATTTATTACGAGCTGACCGCAAAGCCGCTTCCGGCTGATGTCGCCGTCGTGCGTGTCGAAGAACTCTATCCGTGGCCGCACGCCGAAGTGTCGCGCGCGCTCGATGCGTATCCGAATGTGAAGGATGTCGCGTGGGTGCAGGAAGAGCCGAAGAACATGGGCGCGTGGAGCTATGTCGCGCCGCGTCTGCGCAGTTCGGTCGGGAATACGCTGGTGATCCGTTACATCGGGCGGCCCGAGCGCGCGAGTCCGGCCGAAGGATATGCGCAGACCCACACTGAAGAGCAGGCGCGAATCGTCGCTGATGCGGTCACCTCGACGCAGCGTCAGAGCGGTGCGCGCCGCGCGAGCGGCGTGATGAAGACGGTATGATGATGAAAAAACGATCGCGGCTCGTCGCGCGCGCGGCTTTCGCGGCGCTCGCGACGGTTGCGATCGCGATGCCGGGCGCGCTGCGCGCACAGGAGCGCGGAGCCGCCGCGACCGACCAGCTCGTGCGCGGCGCGACGGTCACCGGACGCGTGCTGATGATCGCCGCCCATCCGGACGACGAGGACACGCAGCTCATCGCATACCTCGCGCGCGGCAAGCGCGTCGAGACCGCGTACCTTTCGCTGACGCGCGGCGACGGCGGGCAGAACCTCATCGGCAACGAACTCGGCGAAGCGCTCGGCGCGATCCGCACGGAGGAATTGCTCGCGGCGCGGCGGCTCGACGGCGGCCATCAGTATTTTGCGCGCGCGTTCGATTTCGGGTTTTCGAAATCGGCGGAAGAGACGTACAAACACTGGGATCACGATTCGCTGCTCGCCGATGTCGTGACGGTTATTCGCGCGTTTCGTCCGCACGTGATCGTGTCGGTGTGGAGCGGGACACCCGCGGACGGGCACGGGCATCACACGGTGGCCGGATTGCTGTCGCGCGAGGCGTACGATGCCGCGGGTGACACGGTGCGGTTTCCGGAGAAACAATACGGCCGCGCGTGGGCGCCGCAAAAGTTCTACCGCGCGGCGCGCGGCAATCGCACGGCCGGCGCGGTCGGGATGAATGTCGGCGAGTATGATCCCGTGCTCGGTCAGAGCTACGCGGAGATTGCGGGAGAGAGCCGCGCGCAGCATCGCTCGCAGGGGTTCGGCGGATTTCAGATTCGCCGCGGCGCGCAGATGGACTATGTGATTCGCCAGGGCTCGCGCGTGAACGAGGCGACACCGCCGGCGGATGAGAAGTCAATATTCGACGGCATCGATACGACCTACGCGCGGCTCACGCGCGCCGTGAGTCCCGAAGCGGCCGCCGGACTGACCCGGGCGGGAAAGCTGCTCGATTCCGCGCGCGTCGCAGCCGATCTCCGGCATCCGGGCGGCATCGTGCGAATGGTTGCGGCGGCCGCGAGGCTCACGCAGGAGGCGCGCGCCGCCGCACCGCGCTGCATAGAGCGCGTCTACTGCGACGCGACCGCGCTGGATCTCGACGCATCGCTCGATATCCTGACGAAGCGCACCGCCGAAGCCGCGTTCGAAGCGGCCGGCGTCGCCATCGAAGCGACCGCGCCGAAGGAACTGCTCGCATTCGGCGACTCGATGCCCGTCACGCTCACCGTGTACAATCGCGGGCGCGACAACATCATGCTCGCGTACGCGCGCATCAACGACGGCATGCCGTTCCTCTTCACGCCGGCGGTCATTTCGCCGGACAGCAGCATGCGGCTCACCCGGAGCATCATCGGGCTGGTCGATTCGCGTCCGTGGTGGCAGAGCCCGCACAAGGGCGATCTGTTCGCGATGCATGATTCGCCGTCGGACGGGCTCGCGCGCGTTTCGTTCATCGGCGCCGGGAGCGTGAGGTCCGTTCCCGGCGTTGCCGTCGCGGAGGATGCGCGCAAGAACAGCAACGTGCGGGTGACCGCGAGCATCGACGGGCAGATGGTTACGGTGGACGCGGGGCCGGTGACCTTTCATTCGTCCGATCCGCTGCTCGGGGAGCAGAACCGTCCCATCGGCGGGGTTCCGGCGGTCACACTGTCGTTCGATCGCGGCATCGAGTGGATGGTTGCGAACAAGCCGCTCGATCACCTGATGCGAGTGTCGGTCAAATCATACTCGTCGTCGCCGCGCACGTTCTCGTTCAAGCTCGTCGCGCCGCAGGGCGTTCGCGTCGATTCAATTCCGCCGTCGATGACGCTGGCCGCGAACGAGGAAAAGGAACTGTTCCTGCGCGTGCGCGGGCAGCTGAAGGCGGGGCGCTATGAATTCGGCGTCATCGCAGAGACCGACGGCGGGCGCTACATGGACGGCTTCAAGGCGATCGAGTATTCGCACATCAAGCCGATCCGTATCTATCGCTACTCGGCGATCTACCTGCAGGCTGTCGACATCACCATTCCGGCGACGCTGAGCGTCGCGTACATCCAGGGCGTCGGCGACAATGTCGCGCCATACCTGCGCCAGCTCGGAATTCCGGTGACGATCATCACGCCCGAGGAACTCCCGGTCGCGGATCTCGGGCGGTACAGCACCGTCGTCGTGGGGACGCGCGCGTATGAAGCGCACCGCGAGCTCGTCGCGTACAACGCGCGGCTGCTCGACTTCGCGAAGAAGGGCGGAACGCTCGTCGTGCAATACGGCCAGGATATCGCGACGCTCGGCGTCATGCCGTTCCCGGTCACGACGCCGCGCACATCGCGCGTGACCGAGGAGGATGCGCCGGTGACGATTCTCGACGCCAAATCGCGCATGCTCAACTCGCCGAACAAGATCGGCAAGGACGACTGGGCGGACTGGGTGCAGGAGCGCGGCCTGTACATGCCGACCGTGATCGACCCGCATTACTCCGCGCCGCTCGAGATGCACGACCATGGCGAGCCGGAGATCAAGGGCGCGCTGCTCGAGACGCCGCTCGGAAAGGGAACGTATGTGTTCACGTCGCTTTCGCTGTTCCGGCAGATTCCGGGCGGCGTGCCCGGCGGGATGCGCTTTTTCGTGAACGTGCTCAGCGCGGGGCTCGAGCCCGAGCGCGCCGTGCCGAAGAAAATTATTCCGTGAGCGAAAAACAGCCTGGCTTCCGGCGCGCGTTCATTCGCGTGATTGCCGCGGAACTCGTCGCGTTCGCGCTGCTGGCGTTCCTCCAGGCGCGATACTCGCGCTGAACGCGACCGGAAAAACTCCAACCACGCGACGATGCACTGGCTGAACTGGCTCGTCGTGATCGGTTACCTCAGCTACGTCATCATCGACGGGCTGCGCCGTTCGAAAGGCACGAAAGAAATCGAGGGCTATTTCCTCGGCGGACGATCCCTCCCGTGGTGGGCCGTCGGCCTTACGGTGATGGCGACGCAGCTCTCCGCCGTGACGATGATCGGCACGACGGGGCAGGGCGCGACGGACGGCATGCGGTTCGTGCAATTCTATT
>DASYSH010000554.1:0-3124 GCA_036003525.1 Gemmatimonadaceae bacterium
CGGCAATTGCTCGGCGCGCAGCACCATCTGCGTGAGCAGCAGGAAAGCAGCGGAGTGCTCGACCCCGACGTGAGCGGCAAGGCCATTCTCGAGGCGGACTTCAAGCTGCGCGAGCAACTCGAGTCGGTGGTCGTCGAGCAGGTGGCGCTGAACGATCTCATTCCCCAGGTCACATCGGGAAAGGTCGATGCCCGGCGCCTCGCGGCGTATCCATCGTTCCTGAAGAGTCCGGGCATCAACGACCTGCTCGGGCAGCTCGGCCGCCTCGAAGCCGAGCGTGCCATCCTGCTCCAGCAGCGGACGGAACAGGAACCGAATGTCGCGGGCCGCATGGAGGGGATCAAAGTCATCGAGGCGCAGCTGCTCCCGCTCGCGAATACGTACGCGACGTCGCTCGCCAAGCAGCGCACCGAACTCGAGCGCATGCGCGATTCGCTCGATCGTCAGCTCGCGGCGATACCGGGCGCCGCCGAATCTTCGCTCACGCTCCAGCGCGAAGTGAGACGGCTGAGCACGACTGAGCTCGCCGTGCAGGCGCAGCGCGTCGAGGCGCGTCTTGCGGCGATCGGCGAGGGCGGCGATGCGCGGCAAGTGGATGTTGCCGAGCCGAGCAAGAAGCCGGCCTTTCCGACACCGGCGATTTCGTTCGGCGTGGGCGGCGGATCGGGACTCGTGCTCGGCTTGATTGCCGCGCTGATGGCGGCATTTATGGGGCGGACGATCAAGACGCCCGATGAGGCCGAGCGCGCGGCGGGAATCGTGGCGGGTTGGGCGAGAGAACGTTCTGCGCTGTTGATCGCCCATGATGGCACGTTCAAGAAAGTGCTGGTCGCGCCGCTCGGAAACGGTGCGAATGCGCCCGCCGTGGGCCGCATTCTGACGGCGACCGAGACAGCGCGCGAACGTCCGGTGGATGTGGCGGCGATCGGATCGCTCGACACGGTCGAAGGCGCGGCGCAGTTGGGGGCGGGGAAGGCGGTGCTGTTCGCCGCGAAAGCGGGGAAGCTCGAACGCCGGACACTGATCGACGCAGTCAACGCGTTGCGGCGCGCAGGCGTGCCGTGCGCCGGACTCGCGCTGCACGACGATCTCGCGTAGGCAGCCGTGACGGCGCGCGCGCTGCAGCTGGCGCTCCTCCTGCTCGTCATCGGAAACATCGGTCGCATCCCGATCGCCGATTCCGCCGGGAAGCAAGCGCCATTTCTCGTGAATGATTTTGCCGTGCTCGCCATCCTCGTGATCGCGAGCGTCGAAGCGATGCGGCGTCGCGCGCTGAACATCGACTGGCCGGGCGCACTCGCGGTGCTGTTCGCGATCGTCGGATTCGTCTCGGCCGTGGTCGCCGTTCCGCGCTTCGGGCTGTCAGGTTTCGAACTCGCGTTCTCGCTCGCATATCTTCTCCGGTGGCTCGCGTATTTCGGTGTCTATATCGCGGCGATCAATCTCCTGCGCCGCGAGGATCTGCCCGGATTGCTCGGTGCGTTCGATGCGGCCGTGATGATCTTCGCGATATTCGGAATTTTCCAGGCCGCATTCCTCCCCGGCTTCGCGCAGCTCGTGTATCCCGAGTCGGTGGTCTACGCCGACTGGGATCCGCAGGGACACCGGCTCGTCTCCTCGTTTCTCGATCCGAACTACGCCGGCGCCTTGATCACGATCGGCCTCCTGCTCTGCGCGGGGCGGCTTGCGTCCGGTGAGCGCGTGCCCCTGTGGCGGGTGGCGGTGCTGCTCACGGCGCTGATATTGACGCTCTCGCGCGGCTCGATGCTCGCGTGCGGCATTGGCCTCCTGATCGTCCTGATGATTCGCGGCGTGTCCGCTCGCGTGTTAAAAACCGCGGCGATCCTCGCCATCCTGGCGCTGCCGGGAATTCCGCGGCTGATCACATTCGCAGCCGCGTACAACAAACTCGGGCTCGATGCGTCCGCGCTCCTCCGGTTCGTTGAATGGAGCCGCGCGCTGCGTGTGATCTCGGACAATCCTCTGTTCGGAGTCGGGTTCAACACGTACGGGTACGTCGGACGATTCTACGGTTTCGACGCGAGAGGAACCTCGGCGTTCGCGCTCGACGGCGGCCTCCTCTTCATCGCGGTGATGACGGGAGTGGTCGGCGTCACGCTCTACGCGGGAATGCTCGGACTGGTGATGGCGCGGGCGCGGGCGGTATGGCGGGACGCCGCGGCGAGTGCGCAGGAGCGGGGCGTGTCCATCGCGGTGGCGGCGGTAACGGTTGCGATGGTGGTGCACTCGCTCTTCGTCAACTCATTGCTGCTCCCGTTCTTGATGGAACCGCTCTGGTTGCTGTGGGCCATTCCATTCGTGATCAGGCGGCGCGCAGTTGACCCGCGCGCCCTCGAACTTCGGGATGAAACCCGTCCGCATGTCGCGGTCGTTTCGTTTCCGCGCGCGGCATGAGCTTTTCCCCTGGTGAACGCGGCGGAGATCATCCGCTCGCGGCATTCGTGGACAACAGCGAGACGTACGGGCCGCACGTCATCGCGAGTTTTTTTTCAAGAATCGCACCGTACGAATGCGTTCTGGACGTCGGCGCCGGTGGCGGCCGGGATCTTGCCGCCGCGAAGGCGATTTGTCCGTCGGCGCGGCTGACCGCCGTCGACGCGGTGCCGTCGGCGACCCTGCGCGGGGTCGCGGATACGATTCACGTGCTCGACATCGAGCACGACCGGCTTCCGGGCGACGACGAATCGTTCGACGTGGTCATGGCGAATCAGGTGCTCGAACATACGAAAGAGATATTTTGGATCATGCACGAAATGACGCGGACGCTGAGAGTCGGCGGCCACCTCATCATCGGAGTTCCAAATGTTCTCTCGCTCCACAATCGTTTTCTGATGCTTCTCGGGCGACATCCGACGCAGCATAAATTGTATTCAGCCCACGTGCGCCCGTTTTCTCGACACGACACGGAGAAATTCTTCGAGGTGTGCTGGCCCGGTGGGTACGAGGTTGAGAAATTTTCCGGAAGCCAGTTCTATCCGTTCCCGCGACGGATCGCGCGGCCGCTCGCGCGCGTTTTTCCGGGCGCGGCATTTTCAGTCTTTTGGCTCTTGCGCAAAACAAGGAAATACGCCGGCGAATTTCTGTCGCATCCGGTGAAGGCACA
>DASYSH010000555.1:0-3549 GCA_036003525.1 Gemmatimonadaceae bacterium
GCCACCACCGCCACCGCCGCCGCCGCCACGGCCACCCTGCGGCGCCGGAGCCCCGCCGGCCAGCAGCGTACGAACGCGCGCAACCGCGACCGAGTCAAATCCAGCTTTCTTGAGTGAATCGAGAACCATCGGAGCGCGAGCCGCTTTCAGGATGCTGTCGCGACGTTCCGACGGCGAAAGCATCTCGACGACGGGCGCCACACGACGCGCGCCCTGGAAATTCCAGACCACGGTGTGCACGCCCGCACCGCCCGCGCCGTTAAGCGTCGCGATGGTATCGCCACGCGCGTCGCTCACATAAAGGCGAACCGGTCCCGATGCGCCTGCGCCGAGACGATACGAAATTTCCGCGCCGTATGCCGGACTCGGCGTTGAGAAGAACTGCTGCGCGTTGCCGTTGCCCGTCGACGACAGTGTCGGGCCTTCACCGTACTGCAGCGCGACCTTCGGTTCGAACAAGGTTGCACCGGCTGCGAGCGTCTTCGCGGTCATCTGCTCGATCGGCACGATGTCCACCGCCCACAGCGACCGGCCGTGCGTCGCGGCCATGAGCTCATGATCGCGCGGATGGATTTTCAGATCGTATACCGCGACCGACGGAAGATTCGCGGCGAACTTCGTCCAGTGCATGCCGCGATCGATCGACGCGTACACGCTCAGCGACGTTCCGACGAAGAGCAGATCGCGGTTCGACGGATCCTCGCGAATGACGTGCACGAAGTCGGCGACGCCGCCCGTCGGCAGATCGTTCACGATCGAATGGAACGTCTTGCCGCCGTCGTTCGTCGCGTAGACGTACGGCGTGAAATCGTTGGTGCGATGATCTTCGAACGTCACGTACGCGGTGAGCGTGTCGAAGTGCGAGGGCTCGATGCGCGAGACCCAGGAATTCGGCGGCAGACCGGCGAAGTGCGTCGTGAGATTTTCCCACGATGCGCCGTCATTGTTCGTCTTCCACACGTTGCCGTCGTCCGTGCCGGCATAGAGCAGGCCGGGCTTGACGTACGACTCCATCAGCGCGACGACCGTTCCGAACGTCTCGGCCTGCGTCGCGTCGATCGTCACGCCGCCGGTCCAGACGAGCGACGTGTCGATCTTGGCCCATTCCTTCTTCGAAAGATCCGGCGAAATAAGCTGGAAGTCCTCGCCGCGCTTCACCGACTTCAGCACGCGGTTGCCCGCGAAATAGATCACCGCCGGATTGTGCGGCGAGATGAAATACGGCGAGTTCCAGTTGAAGCGCATGTTGAGATCGACCGAATCCTGCTTCTGCTGCGCGCGCAACGCGTTGAGCGTCGCGGCCATCTGCTTGGTTTCGGGCTTGAGCGGATCGCCGCGCACGATCGCGATCGAATCCTCCCACCACTTATAGCGCTCTTGCCACGACGGCTTCGCGAAATTCATCCGCTCGCCCGTCTTGAGGTTCAAACGGGAAGCATTGCCGCCCTGCGATTCACCGTAGACGATGTTCGGATCCGTCGGATCGTTCGCCGTGTAAAAACCGTCGCCGCCCGAGATCGTGTACCAATACGCGCCCGGTGTGCCGCCCGCCTTTCTGCGGCTCGGCCCGCACCATGCGCCGTTGTCCTGCGCGCCGGAGCAGACGTTGTACGGAACGGCGTAGTCGTACGTGATCTCGTAGAACTGGCCGACCGGAAGATTCATCGTCTGGATGAAATTTCCGCCCTTGTCGAACGTGATCGAGACGCCGCCGTCGTTCGCGATCGCAAAGCGTTCCGGATCATTCGGATCGATCCACAGCCCGTGGTCGTCGACGTGCACCTGCTGCGCCGCGGGACGCGCGGTCTTGCCGCCGTCATCAGAAACCTGGATCTGCGTCGAGGAGAAATAGACGCGATCGCGGTTCTTCGGATCGACGCGAACCTGCGAGTAGTAGAACGGGCGCGTGTCCGCGGTGTTCGTGCGGGTCCACGTCTTGCCCGCGTCCGTCGAGCGATACAGACCCGTGCCTTCCGGGTTGCGACTCGGCGTGTATGTGCCGTCCTTCGACGGCGCCGCTGCTTCGACTTCGGCATAGATGTAATTCGGATCGCTCAGCGCGATCGCGAGGCCAATGCGGCCCTTCACGCCCTCGGGGAATCCGCCGCCCTTGATTTCAGTCCACGTCGCGCCGGCGTCGTGCGTCTCCCAAAGTCCCGATCCCGGACCGCCGGACTTCAGCGAGTACGGTGTGCGGAGGCGCTCCCACGCCGCGGCGTAGAGATGGTTCGGATCGCGCGGGTCCATCGCGACGTCGACGAATCCAGCCTTGTCGCTGATGAACTTGACTTTGTTCCAGGTCGCGCCGCCGTCAGTGGTCTTGAAGAGACCGCGCTCCGGATTCGATTTCCACGCGGCGCCGAGCGCGGCGACGTAGACCGTGTTCGGATCGCGCGGATGCACGACGATGCGGCCGATGTGTTGCGTCTTCTCGAGGCCCATGAACTTCCAGGTGATGCCGCCATCGACCGACTTATAGATGCCGGCGCCGGCCTCGATCGTGTTGCGCGAGTTGGGTTCACCCGTGCCGGCCCAGACTTGCATCGTGTCCGACGGCGCGATGGCGAGCATGCCCATCGAGACGACGCGCTTATCGTCGAACACCGGCCGCCAGGTGATGCCGTTGTTCATCGTCTTCCAGATGCCGCCGCCCGCGGTGGCAACGAAGAGCGTTTTTGACGGACCGGGGATTCCGACGATGTCGGATGCGCGGCCTTCGAAATTTGCGGGACCGAGTTCACGCCATTTCATGCCGGCGATGGACGCGGAATCGACTGTTTGTGCTTGTGCGGCTACGGCGGCGCCGAACATGAGCGTGGCGCCTGCAACTGCGGAGAGGAAGCGGATGGGTTGCATGGTCCTGTCAGACGATGAAGAGATCGTGCTGCGGAATGAGTGACTACGATACCACTATAAGGAATGTTGATCTGTCATGTTGCTGTCATGTTCAGAATCGCATACTTTGGCTGTCCCCCGCCACGTGTCAACCGGAGCGAACATCCCGATGCGAATTCCGTCACTGCGTTCGATCGCCGCACTCACAGTCGCGCTCAGCGCCGCGCTCTCCGCGCAGCAGGCGCCGCTGACGCCCAACCAGCAATACGCACACGATGTGTACAAGGAGCTGCTCGAGACCAACACGTCGACGATGACGGCCGGCACGACGGTCGCCGCACAGGAAATCGCGAAGCGATATCGTGAAGCCGGGTTCGCCGAGAGCGATATTTTTCTCGGCGGCGTGCGGCCGGACAAGTTCAACGTCGTGCTGCGTTATCACGGCAAAGGCGGCGCGAACGGACCGAAGCCGCTGCTGCTGCTCGCCCATCTCGACGTGGTTGAGGCGCTCAAGAGCGATTGGTCGCCGGATCTGGATCCGTTCAAGTTCCTCGAGCGCGACGGTTATTTCTACGCGCGCGGAACATCCGACGACAAAGCGATGGCGTCGATCTTCGTCGCGAACATCGTGCGCCTCAAGAAAGAAGGCTATGTCCCGGACCGCGATATCATCGTCGCGCTCACCGCGGACGAGGAAGGCGGCTGCTGCAACGG
>DASYSH010000556.1:0-2523 GCA_036003525.1 Gemmatimonadaceae bacterium
TCGTGCAGGCGCTCAACGGCGAGCCCGTCACCATCTACGGTGACGGCTCCCAGACTCGCTCCTTTTGCTACGTCGAGGACGAAATCGAGGGGATCTACCGGCTCTTCAACCGCGGCGACGCGAACCCGACGAACATCGGCAACCCCGTGGAGTATACGGTGAAGCAACTCGCCGAAATCGTCGTCGAGCTCACGCAGACAAAATCGCAGATTTCTTTCAAGCCGCTCCCCGAGGACGATCCCAAGGTGCGACAGCCCGATATCAGCCGCGCGCGTAAAATGCTGCAGTGGGAACCCCGCGTGGATGTGCGCGAAGGGATCAGCCGCACCATCGATTATTTCCGTGGTTTGCTCGGCACGCCGCGCATGGCGGCACGCCGATGAGCCGCGGTCCCATCGTGGCGCGAGCCGCCGTACTCTTGACGGCGCTCTCGCTCATGGCGGCCTGCCGTCCGGGATTCCAGCCGCGCGCGTTTCCATCGAGCGGAGCGCTGTTCAATGCGTCCCTTGCGGAATACAACAAGAAAAATTTCGACAACGCGGTCACGGGGTTCGAGCGGCTGACGCTCGATCTGTCGGCGCGTGATTCGCTCCTGCCGCTCGCGCACTGGTATCTCGCGCACGCGCACGAGCAGAAAAAGGAATTCCTGCTCGCGGCGTCGAGTTACGCGCGTCTCGCGGAATCCTTCCCGGACGACTCGCTCGCCCCCACGGCGCTGTTCCTCGCGGGGAAGTCGTATCGCGCGCTTTGGCGGCGTCCCGATCTCGACGGCACGTACGGCGACCTCGCGCAGATCCAGTTCCGTCAGCTGGCCGCGATCTATCCGGACTCGCCGATGCGCAAGCAGGCGGATAGCGCGTCGGCGGAGGTCGATGAGACCAAGGCGAGCAAGGATTTTGGAACCGGTGCGCACTACGTCCGCCGCAAGGCGTACGAGTCGTCGCTGATCTACTTCAAGGACGTGGTCAAGAATTATCCGAACACGAAAATGGCCCGCAACGCGCTGATGGCGATGGTCGCGGTGTACCGGCGGCCGGAGCTGAAGTATCTGCCCGAGGCGGCGGAGACGTGCGTTACGTTGCGGACGGCGTACGCCGGGGATCGCGAGGTGGCGGCGCTGTGCCCGGCGACGGTTCCGGCGGTTGCGGATTCGACGAAAAAGCCGGGGGCGGTGGAGAAGAAGCCGGGGACCGAGGTTCCGGCGAAGAAGCCTCCCGAAGGATCGAGACTGCGTTAACTATTTTCCGTTGGTCGGTTAACGAAGGTTTTTCGTCGGCCACCGCGCGCAACGACCAACAGAGAACCGTTGTTTCGCTTTTCCAACAAATGCGCATAGGCATCTTCGGCGGCACCTTCGACCCTCCCCACGTCGGCCACCTTCTGGCCGCGTCCGATGCGTACGAGGCGCTTGCCCTCGACCGCGTACTGTTCGTCCCCGCGGCAGGCCAGCCCCTGAAATCCGCCATCGTGGCATCCCCGGAAGACCGTTTTGCCATGGTCCTGGCTCTGATCGGCGATGATCCGCGCTTTGGTGTGGACCCCATCGAAATCGAGCGGGGAGGGTTATCTTTCACTGTTGAGACGCTTCGGGCTTTGCGAGACAGGTGGAAGTCGGACAGTGCCTTGGCCCTGGTCTTGCTCCTTGGAGCGGACGCGGCGGCAACGCTGCCGCAGTGGCGGGAACCCGAAGCGGTGCAGAAGCTTGCCGAGGTAGTGGTGCTCAGACGCGGCGGGCGAAACACGACAGCGGTGGGTCGGGCGATCGAGACGAGGACAGTGGACATTTCGTCGACCGAGATTCGCGCGCGGGTCGGCGCAGGTCGGTCGATTCGCGGATTTGTGCCTGAGCCGGTGGCCGCTTACATCGAGGGTCGGCGGCTGTACCGGTAAGGGAGCTGAATCTGGAATGCTGAAGAAGATGCTGGGGTCGGTGTTCGGCACGCGCCACGAGCGCGAGCGCAAGCGCGTGCAGCCGATCGTCGACGAGATCAATCAGATTGGCGAGCGGCTGAAGTCCGTCAGTGAAGACGAGCTGAAGGCGCAGACCGCGAAATTCCGCGAAGTCATCCGCGCGCGCACGGCCGATCTCACCGCCCAGATCGCGACGCTCAAGGACGCGAAGAAAGTCGCGGCAGATCCGGCCGAACGCGAGCGCATCGATCTCGAACTGAGCGGCGCAGACGGCTCCGGCGGCCTCGAGGGAAAGTTTCGCGACGAAATCCGCGATCTGCTCGACGAGCTCCTTCCCGAAGCGTTCGCGACCGTACGCGAGGCCGCACGCCGTCTCGTTGGAACGACCGTCAATGTCACGGGTCACGACGAGACATGGAACATGGTGCACTATGATGTGCAGCTCATCGGCGGCATCGAGCTGCATCTGGGGCGCATCGCGGAAATGGCCACGGGCGAAGGCAAGACACTCGTCGCGACGCTGCCGCTTTATCTCAATGCGCTGCCGCAGCGCGGCGCGCATCTCGTCACAGTGAACTCGTATCTCGCCCGCCGCGACTCGCAGTGGATGGG
>DASYSH010000557.1:0-7979 GCA_036003525.1 Gemmatimonadaceae bacterium
CGATCCACAACACCGTCTTGCCGGCGATGGCGAGCGCGGTCAGTGTGGTGCGGTCGAGATCTCCGTGCCGGCCCGCATAGTGCTCCAGCCACCAGGAAATGAGCCGGGTCCCGGAGCGCGCGGCCTGCAAAATCGCGAACACGGTGGCCACGACGTTGAGCGCGTTGTGCACGCGATGATCGAAATCCAGCCAGAGTCCGGCCAGGCTGATGACGATCACGATCACGAACGTCTTGCTGACGCTGCGCGCGAGCTCCACCAGCGCATCGTCGACCAGCGTCTTGGTGCGCGCCGCGAGAGCCGCCAGTCGCTGCACGATGAGGCGGCGCACCACGATGATCGCCGTGATCGCCAGAACCGCACTCGCGCCCGCGACGGCCCAGTCGCGCAGCGAATTGCCGAACAGGTCGCGGTACATCCAGTCGGAGGCGGTCATCGGGCCGGTGCGGGGCTGATTTGGCGATACATTCGGATCGCGGATACGCGGCGAATGTATAATAAAGACCATCGATCAGCGGAGCACCCAATGCGAATCCACAAAAAAATCGAACCGCCTTCGTCGGAAATCACATCAGAACGATTCTACCTTGACCGGCGCGCGTTCATCGCAGCGGCGGGCGCGATCGGCGCGGGCGCGATCGCCGCGGGCGCGATCGCCGGCGCGCTGCCGGCAGTCGCGCGCGCCCAGCAGCCGCAGGCCGTCGGCAAACCTTTCGGACTTCAGGCCGACGACAAGCCCACGCCGTGGGAAGATGTGACGACGTACAATAATTTTTATGAGTTCGGCACCGATAAGGGCGATCCGGCCGAAAACGCCAAGAATTTCAAGACGAAACCGTGGACTGTTCGCGTCGACGGACTGGTCGGCAAGCCGGCCGACTACCAGCTCGAAGATTTTCTGAAGCCGAGCGTGATCGAGGACCGGATTTATCGGCACCGGTGCGTCGAGGCATGGTCGATGGTCATTCCGTGGCGCGGAATTCCGCTTGCGGACGTGATCAAACGCGCCGCGCCGACGTCGAAGGCGAAGTTCGTCGCGTTCACGACGCTGATGGATCCAAAACAGATGCCGGGCGAGCGCACGGGCGTGCTTCCATGGCCATACACGGAAGGACTCAGACTCGACGAAGCGCAGAATCCGCTCGCGCTGCTCGCCGTCGGCGTCTACGGCCGTGTGCTGCCGAATCAAAATGGCGCGCCGCTCCGCCTCGTGCTGCCGTGGAAGTACGGGTTCAAGAGCATCAAGTCGATCGTGCGCATTACGCTCACCGATTCGCAGCCGAAGACGGCGTGGAATCAGGCCGCCTCCCAGGAATACGGGTTCTATTCCAACGTGAATCCGAGCGTCGACCATCCGCGCTGGAGCCAGGCGACGGAGCGGCGGATCGGGGAGTTCTCCAAGCGAAAGACGCTGATGTTCAACGGCTACTCGGACCAGGTCGCGTCGATGTACGCCGGCATGGATTTGCGAAAGAACTACTGAATGCAGCGTGCAGAAAAGGCATTGGGAATTCGGAAGGGATTCGGGAGTGTGAATTGACCTTTCGGGACGTCCGGCAGCCGAAGTGGTTTCCGGTCGCGCTGATCGTTCTTTGCTGCATCCCGGGCGTGCTCGCCGTCGCCGCGATGGCATCGGACATCATCGCGCACACGCGCTACTTCGGCTCCAATCCGATCAAGGAAGGCGAGCATTTCCTCGGCGAGTGGACGCTGCGATTCATCATCGCGTCGCTCGCCGTCACACCGTTGCGACAGGTCACCGGCTGGAATTGGCTCGCGAAACACCGGCGGACGCTCGGACTGTTCGCGTTCGGCTATCTCATGCTCCACTGGCTCACCTACGCTTTGCTGGACGTTCAGCTCGACTGGGGTGACCTGCTCAAGGATCTCGCGAAGCGCCCGTACATCATGATCGGGATGGCGGCGCTGCTGTGTATGATTCCCCTCGCCCTCACGTCGACGCGCAACAGCATCCGCCGCATGGGCGGCAAGCGCTGGAACCGCTTGCACAAGCTCATCTATCTCATCGCAATACTGGGCGTGATTCATTTCTGGATGGCCGTGAAAAAGGATGTGAGCGACCCGGCGATGTACGCCGCATGCGTCGCGTTTCTTCTTGGCTGGCGCGTCGTGCGCTGGTGGTCGCGGCGCACGCCGGTGAAAGCGGCGCTCGCCGAAGCGCCATGACGCCGGCGAAAAAGAGCGGACGCGACTGCTATGCGATCGTTGCACCGGGACTCGAACAGCTTGCGGCCGCCGAGCTTCGCGCGATCGGCATAGAGCCGGGCGAAGTCGACGCGGGCGGCGTTGCGTTCAACGCGAGCGACACCGAGTTGTTCGACGCCAACCTGCGTTTGCGCACCGTGAGCCGTGTGATCGTGCGGATCGCCGGGTTTCGCGCGACGGCGTTCCACGAGCTCGAAAGACTTTCGCGCACGGTGCGCTGGGAAGAGTTCGTCGCGCCGGGCAGCGCGGTGAAAATGCGCGTGACGTGCAAGAAGTCGCGGCTCTATCATTCCGACGGCGTGGCGCAGCGCGTCTCGGGTGCCATTACGCGTTGCGTGAGCGGAGTCGCGATCACGGGCGCAAAGCGCGACGCCGATGATGACGGCGAGTCGGATGCGCCCGAGCCCGACACGCAGCTCGTTCTCGTGCGCTTCGTGCACGACGTGTGCACGATCAGCATCGACAGTTCGGGCGAGCTGCTGCACCGGCGCGGCTACCGTCTTGCGACCGCCAAAGCCCCGCTGCGCGAGACGCTCGCCGCGGCGATGCTGCTTGCCGCCGGATATGACGGCTCGGCGCCGCTGCTGGACCCTATGTGCGGCGCGGGCACGATCGCGATCGAAGCGGCGCTGATCGCGCGCCGCATCGCGCCGGGCATCACGCGTTCATTCGCCTGTGAGCGGTGGCCGGGCGCGCCGGTCAAGAAGTTCGCGGCGCAGCGCGCGATGGCAAAGGCCGAACGTCTTCCGCGCGCCGCGGCGCCGATCGTGGCGAGCGATCGCGACGCTGGCGGCGCGGCCGCGACACTCGCCAATGCCGAACGCGCGGGCGTTGCGGATGACATCGAGATCCGGCGCGGCGCGCTCTCTGGAATTTCGCCGCCTGACGGGCGCGGGTTGCTGCTCACGAATCCGCCGTACGGCGTGCGGGCGAGTTCGGGGGCGGAAGTGCGGAACCTCTATGCACAACTCGGAAATGTCGCGCGAACCAAATGCGCCGGCTGGACGCTCGGATTTCTCTCCGCCGATCGCGCGATGGACGCGCAGCTCAAGCTGCCGCTGCGCGAAACGCTCAAGTTCAAAAACGGCGGAATTCCGGTAAGATTAATGTGTGGGGTTGTTCCGGAATCGGTCCGCTAACCTTTTACGGAGATCGACATGTACATCATTCGCGAAATCATGTACTGCAAGCCCGGCAAGGTGAAGCCGATGGTCGAGAAGTTCGTCGCGATGAACAAACTCTCGAAGAAAGTGGGCATGCCGGCGATGCGCATCATGACCGACTTCGCCTCGGAGCAGTATTGGATGTGCGTGGCGGAGATGGAGGTGAAGAGCCTCGAAGACTTCGAGAAAATGCTGTCGCCGCAGGGCTCCGCCGAAGACATGAAGGAGATGGAAAAGCTCATGGCCGGGTACCACGATCTGGTCGATCACGGCAAGCGAGAGATCTATAAACTCGAGGGCTGACGCCCCCGCGGTCAGAACTCGATTCCCGCCGAGATATTGATGTGATCGTTCGCGAGTACGCCGGTTGAGTATGTCGTCTCCAACCGGCGATACTCGAACCCGAACACGAATGGCCCGCCCGGCCGCACGTGTATGTGCGCTTCGCGCGCCATGTTCTTGAGACGCGCACCCGCGCCAAGATCCGAGTCGCGGGGATCATCCACTCCGTAGCCCGCGCCAAACAGCACGCGCGACGACGGTTTGAAATTCGCCTGCGCCCATCCGCCGGTCGTATGAACGGGAACGCCGTTCAATCCGAATCCCTGACCGATTCCCCCGCCGCCGAGTCCCTTCAGCGCCTGGCCGCGAAACGCCTCGCCGCGAATCTCGAACCATCGCGCCAGCGGCAGCATCACGTCGACCGCGACCGCGGAACTCGTGAGCAGAGAATCGCCCTTCGCGGCGAACCATCCCTGATGCACGCCGACTCCGATATCGCCCGCCATATCGTCCGCGCCCCAGCGCACATGCAGTCGGCCCTGCAAATACGGACGGCTCGAATGCTCGGCGATATCGTTGTCCGTGTCGAACACGTTCGCCGGATCGCCGCTTGTCGGCGCCAGCACCGCGCCCTGAATTCCGATGCTGATGATTCCGCCCGTTTCGAGTCCCGCGCGAATCTGCGGCAGCCAGAGCCAGAGATTGCCCGCCCCCGCGAATCCCGGAGTGCCAACTGACGCGAGGCTCACCGGATTCACCGCCGAAATCAGCGGTGCGTCCTGACCGATCATGAACTCACCCTGTGTCCATTTCACCATCGCCCGCGCCGTGCGCATGCGCAGGAGCGGAAAAGTTCTGCCGCCCGTGCTCGGCTGCTGGCCGCCGAAAAAATCCACGTCGAGATCGCCCCGGAATGCGCCGCCGAACACCCGCGGCGCATTCACCGCCAGGCCAAGCGTCGTTTGACGGATCGCCATTCCCGCGCCGCCCTGCGGCAATCCGCTGGCGGTGTCGGGACGCACAAAAAGCGGGACGTCGACGTTGTTGACGCGACGCGAGTTGGAGAACCCCGTCACGAGCACGCGGCCGTTGAGCTCGAGGGAGATGTGCGACCGCGTCGTCACCTTGGTCTCGGATTCCGCGGCGAGCATTTGCTGGAGCAGCTTGAGCTGCTCTTCGGTTCGCTCGACGCGCGCGGCCATGGAGTCGAGTTTTATCTTGGTCGAGTCCTGCGCGCCCGCGACGGCCGGCGCGGCCGCGAGCGCCAAGAACCCGCATGCGGCCAGAATGCTTGACCGGCGCGCCGTGGCGGCTCTATAGTTGCCGTGAACGTTCGAGTCGGTTGCGTGCGGTTTTTTCATAGGGAGTCGGCCGTATGAGAGTTCGGTCAGGATGGATGTATGCATTGCTCATCGCCACGCTGCTCGCAGTGCGTCCCGTCAACGCGCAGGGCGCGGTGAGCGGTCGTGTGGCCATGCAGGAAAAGCCGGGCGAATCGACCAAAGATTTCGACGCGACGGTCGTGTACCTGATGCCGAAGGGCGCGCCGGTGCGTTTCACCGAAGTCAAAAGCCAGATGGCGATGAACGGACGCCAGTTCGCGCCGCGTGTGCGCATTGTCACGACCGGCTCGACAGTAGAATACATGAATCAGGACCCGTTCAGCCACAATATTTTTTCCACGGCGCCCGGCGCGGCGTTCGATCTGGGCACGTACGGCAGCGGCATCTCGAAGTCGACGCCATTCAAGAAGCCCGGCGCGTTTCCCGTCTACTGCAATATCCACGCGCAGATGACGGCGTTCGTCGTCGTCGTGAGCACGTCGCACTACACGCAGGCGGGAGCCGATGCGCGCTGGAAAATCGCCAACGTGCCGGCCGGGAAGTGGGAACTGCACGTGTGGCACGAGCGCGCGCCCGAAGTGACGCAGGAGGTCGACGTGCCCGCGGCGGGCCTCGCGAATGTCGACGTCACGCTCGATGCGCGCGGGTTCAAGCAGGTCGCGCACAAGGACAAGATGGGCAAGGACTACACCGCGAACGGCGTTCGATACTAAAAAATCGCCGCACCGAGTCATCCCCCACCCGGCGGTAAAAACACGTGAACACGCGCGGACTGTCCCTCACGACCAAGATTTTTCTCGGCACCGCGTTCGTGGTCGCCGCCGTGCTCGGCGCGACGCTGATCGTCACGTCGGCGCAGGCGTCCAGGACGGCGAACGAATCGGTGAACAAGGCGCTGGCCGACGCGCGCGTGCAGATCAATTCGCAGCTCGACGAACGGCGCAGCGCGCTGACCGGACAGGCCGAAGTGTTCGTGAAGAATCCGGACTTCCGTTCGATCGTCGAGCAGAAAAAACTCGGCGACGTGCTCGATCAGTCGCAGGAAGCCGTGACGCAGATCGGCGCGACCTGGGTGCAGATCACGTCCGACAAAGGCATCCGGCTTGCGAAGAGCAACGAAGCCGGCGCTGACACGATCGATCTTTCCGGTTCGGCGCTGATCGGCGGCGCGCTCGAAGGAAGTTCAAAGGGCGCGTACGGCGTCGACGACAAGAATGCGCTCATTCAAACCGCGGCCGTCCCGATCGTCGGAACGAGCCGCGTGGTGGGTGTGCTCATGGCCGTGCGGACGCTCGACAGCGCGTTCGCCGCGTCGATGAAATCGGCCGGTGGTTCGGGCGTCGATATCGCTTTCTTCTCGACCGACGACAAAAATGTTGCGCACCCCGTCGCGTCCACGGTCGGGCGCAACGCGGATCTCGACAATGTCATCGCAGGACTCAAGCCGGTCCCGCCGGTCGAGCCCGGCCGCGTCGATTCGCTCAGCCGCGAAACCACGATGCGGCTCGAACTGCGCATCAACGGGACGAATTTCGTCGCGCTCGGTGAACCGCTCCGCTCGGCGTCGGGGTCGCAGGTCGGCGGCTTCATCGTGCTGCGCAACAAAGACGTCGAATTCGCGGCGTTCAATCGCCTGAAGAACATCATTCTCGGCGGCGGCGCCCTCGGCCTGCTGATCGCCGGTCTGCTGTCGTTCGCGATCGCGCGCCAGATCACGCGTCCCGTCATGCAGCTGGTCGACGCGACCAAGCGCGCCGCGGACGGCGATTACTCCGCCGACATCAACGTGAACGCGGGCGGTGAAATAGGAACCCTCGCTAACGCATTCCGTGCGATGCTCGCGGATCTTCGCGACAAGCAGGCGCTCGTGGAATTCCTCGGCGGCGCCGGCGCGGGCGAAGCGAAAACCGTGCGCATGGCCGCGACGACGGGCACGGTCGCGAATGCCGTGCAGGCCGGCGGCATCATGCCCGGCCAGCGGTTCGCCGTTCGCTACGAAGTCAAGGAAGTGCTCGGTGTCGGCGGCATGGGCATGGTCTTCAAGGCTGTCGACAGCGAGCTCGGCGAAGTCATCGCGATCAAGACGCTCAGGCAGGAGCTGCTGAGCGAAGACGCCAACGCACTCGAGCGTTTCAAGAGCGAAATCCGCCTCGCGCGGCGGATCTCGCACCGGAATGTCGTGCGCACGCACGACCTCGGCGAATTCTCCGGCGTCTATTTCATCACGATGGAATACGTCGAGGGCACGACGCTCAAGGAACTCGTAAGGCGCCGCGGCCGGCTGCCGATTCCGGCGACGCTCACGGTCGCGAAGCAGCTCTGCCGTGCGCTCGAAGTTGCGCACGAGCAGGGCGTGATCCACCGCGACATCAAGCCGCAGAACATGGTCGTCGAGCCCGACGGCGTGCTCAAGGTCATGGACTTCGGCATCGCCCGCCTCGCCAAACGACAGAGCGGAATGACGGAGCAGGGCATGGTCGTCGGAACACCCGAATACATGGCGCCCGAACAGCTCATGGGTGAGGAGATTGACGCCCGTGCCGACATCTATGCCGCCGGCTGCGTCATTTACGAATGCCTCACGGGGCATCCGCCGCTGAGCGCCGAAAACCAGTTTACGCTCGTGGCGAAACTGCTTGAGGAGACTCCGGAGACGCCGATCTCGCAAAACTCCGAGGTTCCGCAAGTGCTCTCGGATCTGGTGATGCGGACGCTGTCAAAAAAGGCGGCGGATCGGCCGCAGACGGCGGGGGAGCTGCATGATCTGCTCGCGGCTATAGGCTAGCTCCGGAGCCGAGAGCTGCGAACCGCTCGCCGTGAGCTGATAGCGGTGGATTCAATCGGTCAGTGCAACAGCACGGGCAAAATGTTCTGCCGGCGACCGATAGCCAAGGGTTTTGCGCGGTCGCATGTTGAGCTCACGTGCGACCGCGTCGAGCTGGCGCTGCGTGAGATGTCCGAGACT
>DASYSH010000558.1:0-2477 GCA_036003525.1 Gemmatimonadaceae bacterium
CGACGGTTCCGGGAACATTCACGAGCGCGGGGCCGTCGGCGGGATAACGGCCGTTGATCATCATCGAGGTGTTGCTGAGCGTCGCGTCTTCGGGAACGCGCGTCATGAACTCGATGAGAGTGGGCTTCTCCATCTTTGCGAGATTAATGACCATCTGACCGTACCCGCCGACTCCGCTCGCATCGGGTTCGACGACGCCGAGCGCAAATGAAACCGCGACGGCGGCATCGACGACATTTCCGCCGGCTTTGAGAATTTCAATTCCTGCGGCGGTCGCTACGGGATGCGCGCTGCTGATCGCGGCGCGGCCCGTTGCGCTTGATCGAGTGGCGGGACGCTCGCGCAGCATGCTGTAGATCGCGCGCTGCAAGTCGTCATCATTCTTCGCCGCGAGCGCTTCGCCGCGATGCTTCGCTTTTACGGCCTGCCACTGCACGAGGCGCTGCGCCGCATCAGCCTGGGAGAAATACAGTTTTGTCGAGCGCTCCCAGACACGGTCGTACGCGTCGCCGTACCGCTGTGCGAGATCGCGCGGCGCGACGATCGTCTGTTCGGCGAGCCCCGCGTCGAGCGACGCCGGTGCGGCGACGAGAAAGACTTTGTTATCGCTCGCAAAAGTTTCCGACGCGATGCGCTCGCCCAGACGGTCGGGGTCGCCGTTGTATGCCGTGGTCGCGTCGTCGTGCTCGACGATCGCGAGCGTCTTGCCGTCCGCGGACCACGCGATGTCGCCGTGTTTGGTCGAGGCTAGGTTTGTCCACGTGCCCGCCGGCGGCGCGACGTAGATGCCGCCGTTGCGGCCGCCCGCCACGAACGCGACGCGGTCGCCGGTCGGCGACCAGATCACCCGTTCGGCGTTGCGATCCGTGTTGGCGACAAGAAGCCGCTGGTCATTTAGCGCGCGCACCAGCACTCTGCGTCCCGTCTCGGCCGGCTGAATCCATGCCATGCGCGAACCATCGGGCGAAATTGCCGGATTCAATTCTGCCGTCTCGGTTGCAGAGAAACGCTTTTCGGTGCCGTCGGCCGACCGCAGCCAGATGCGCGACGCGTTTCCGACGCCGCGCACGAATGCGATGGTGCCGTCGTTTGCGACCGTCGGCGAACTCTCATCGACGTTCGAGTTGGTGATGCGCTCGGGCGCGCCCGCGGTGCCGTCGGCGTTCACTCTCACGCGCCACAGCGCGTACCGGCCGGAGCGGTCCGAAGAAAAAACGATCGATGAACCGTCGCGTGTCCAGACCGGATCGCGATCCCATGCGAGACCCGTGGTGATGTGCGCCCAGCGCCCGCCGGGCGTCTGCTGCGCAAACAGATCGCCATCGACCGACACGGCGAGCCGTCCGTCGGGCGCAAACGCGGGGCCGCGCGCGCCATGCAGCGAGCCGGAGTCGGCAGCGGCGGCCTGAAAGAAAAAAGCGACGGCAAATATGAGATGCATGGATCAATCCAGTCGGAAGAGATAGCTGAACTTCACAAAAAAGTTGTCGGCCTGACGACGGAGCCCGGTGAAGTGCAGCGCGTCCGGTTCGACCGCGTCGTTGCCGTAACCGACGAACGCGACGGTGCCCGGAACCGGGCGATACGAAAAGAGCACCGACCCTGAAAACAAATTGCTCGAATGAGACGCGGCGCGTGTATATGTCCCTGCGCCGGTTCCATAGAAGATCGGAAGATTCGTCCGGCCATCGTCGCGCAGGCTGTCCTGATACGCCGCGGTGTACTGGCCGACGAGCCGGACGAATGTCGACCGCGACAGCTGATACTCGACGTTCAGCCGCGGGATGATCGTGTGCGCAACGAGCGAATGATCGGTGCGGCGCCAATAGTACTGCGCGTCGAACGTGCCGTTCGCCCGGAACTGCGGCGTGGGCTGCCAGGTGATCGCGACGCTCGGCAGCTGCACCGCCGCGGACGACCACTCGTAATAATTTTCATCCTTCCCCCACACCTCGACGATACTCATCGAGAAGTGCGCGAATTGCGGCGAGTAAAGCGTCGCGACGAGATCGGTGTTCGGGAGATTTTTCTGCGAGCCGAAGTGCGTAAATGTCGTGTCGGCGCCCTGAATATTTCTCAGGTAGTAGTTCGTGTAAATCGTCGGATCATATCCGTACGATTCGAGATACACCGCCGTGCCGATCTGCCAGCCGCCGCGCAGCGTCGCGGAAACATTGAACTGATAGCGCTGGTCTTCCGCCGTGGTCAGCGACGTGAGGTTGCGGTATACCCACGTCCCCGCGTACCGAATGTCGCCGCCATATGTTTCGATGAGTCCGCCCGGCGGCGCGTAGAAGGTCACGCGATGATCGAGGCTCATGGCGCCGACGCCCGCGCGCGAGATGAACCCGCTCGCCGCAACAAATTCGGGATCGATCCCCTTCACGATGTAGTCGAGTCCGAATGACCGGCCGGCGCGCGTGAACCGCCCAAGCCAGAGCGGACCCGCGGTCATCTTTCCCGCTGTATCGCGCGTG
>DASYSH010000559.1:0-1900 GCA_036003525.1 Gemmatimonadaceae bacterium
CAAAGGATTTCCCGCCGGCGAGATCAGCGGCGAGAAATGGCACGCGCTTCCGCCGGGACATGATCCCGCGACGGGCAAGCAGCTCAAGACGTCGACCGCGAATGCGAACTACACCGCGGTGTTCGGAAAGGGATTGTCGGAGCTGATGACCGAGAAGAAAGACGTCGTCGCGCTCACCGCGGCGATGCCGAGCGGGACGGGCACATCGGTGATCGCGAAGAATCATCCGATGCGATTCTTCGACGTGGGCATCGCGGAAGGTCACGCGATTACGATGGCGGCCGGAATGGCGACGCGCGGGATTCGCCCGATCGCCGCGATCTACTCGACATTCCTGCAGCGCGCATACGACAGCATCATCCACGACGTCGCGATTCAGCGGCTGCCGGTGATTTTTGCGATGGATCGCGCCGGACTCGTCGGCGAAGACGGTGAGACACATGCCGGACTCTACGACATCGCGTATATGCTCGCGGTGCCGAACATGACGGTCACCGCGCCGAAGAACGGACACGAGATGCTCGGACTGTTGCGCGCCGCGGTCGATCATGCGCAGGGTCCGTTCTCGCTGCGCTATCCGCGTGATGCGTCGCCCGATATTCCGCCGGCGATGAGCGAGATCGAGGCCGTACCGTATCGCACATGGGAAGTAGTCCGCCAGGGAACTCCGAACGACGTCGCCATACTCGCCGTGGGCACGATGGTCCTGCCGTCGCTCGCCGCCGCCGAAGCGCTCGCGGCCGAGGGACTGTCGGTGACGGTCGTGAATTGCCGTTATCTCAAGCCGTACGACGAGCTGACACTTGCCGCGATCGTCGCCGATCACCGGCAGCTGCTCGTCGTCGAAGAGGGCACCGTTGTGAACGGATTCGGCGCGTACATGGCGAGCGTCGTCGCGACGATGGACCCCGGCGTGCGCGTGATCGCGCACGGCGTACCCGACCGGATCATCTACGCCGCGTCGCGCGCGCGGCAGCTCGCGGCATGCGGACTCGATGCGGCCGGGATCGCAGAGCGCGTGCGGGCACTGCACGAATCCGAGGCTGTCGCGGGATAATGCGAATCGGCGTCATCGGCCACAATGGGTACGCGGGACTGTCGGAGATTCTCACGCTGCTCGCCGCCGAATCGCCGCGTCTCGGATTCGAATTGCTGTGCGAGCCCAGTCTCCAGACTGTTGCGCCCGACTGCCAGGCGCTGACATCTGCGAAAGGATTGCACGCGCTGATTTCGCTCGGCGGCGACGGCACGCTGCTGCGCGCCGCGCGCTTCCTCGACGGCGCCGACGTTCCGATCATGGGAGTCAATCTCGGCAAGCTGGGGTTCCTCACGAGCTGCCGGGGGAAAGATTTTGCCAAGATGCTCCCGCGGCTCGCGAAGGGGCAGTACCAGACCGATTCGCGCATGATGCTCGAGGCGAGCCCCACCGGCGGCGCGAACGCCGGACTCCGGATGCGCGCACTGAACGACGTCGTGCTGCACAAGGGCGGCTTTGCCCGGGTGCTCCGGCTGCGCGTGCTGGTGAACCGCGAGGAGGTTGGCATGCTCGCCGCGGACGGAATCGTGATTTCGACTCCGACTGGTTCGACGGCGTATTCGCTTTCCGCCGGCGGCCCCATTGTCGCGCCGACGGTGGAATCGATCCTCATTACGCCGGTGTCGCCGCACACGCTCTCCGTGCGCCCCATCCTGCTGCCGCCCGATGCGATCATCACGGTGCAACCGGAAGATGCGCCGCAGGAAGTTTTGGTGACGGTCGACGGTCAGGTCGGCACTAGTTTGGCATCCGGACAGGGGATCACGATCAGGTGCTCGGATTTTCGGGTGAAGATCGTTCGGTTTACGGGGACGACATTCTTTGGACGGCTTCGGCGGAAATTGGGATGGGGTGGGTTGGCTG
>DASYSH010000560.1:0-2157 GCA_036003525.1 Gemmatimonadaceae bacterium
GAAAAATGTGTATTCGCTCAAGGCCGTCGACTCGAAGGGAAAGGAACTCACGGTGACGCGGCCCGACCCGTACGGGTGGGACATCGCGGGGCACGACGGCACGGTGACGATCACCTACACGCTGTTCGGAGATCGCGCCGACGGCACCTATCCAGGATTCGACGCAGCGCAGGCGCACATCCAGCCGCAGGGAACGTTCGTGTACGCGCGCGGATTCGAGCAGCGGCCGGTGAGCGTCACGATTCACCGGCCTGTTCCGACTTGGACGATCGCGACGCAGCTCGTGCCGACATCCGATCCCGAGACGTTCACGGGACCGGGCATGCAATATCTGTTCGACAGCCCGACTCACGTCGGCGCGATTCAGTGGCGCGAATGGACGGAAACGAGCAATGGGAAAACCCTGAAGTTTCGCGCGGCGGTCGACGATCCCGCGCCGTCGGCGACGATCGATGAATACGCCGCGGGCGCGCAGAAAATCGCGCGCGAGGCCGCCGCTGTGTACGGCGAATTCCCCGCGTACGATTTCGGCACATACACGTTCGTCGCCTGCTATCGCCCGAGCTGCAACGGTGATGGCATGGAGCATCGCAACTCCACGAGCGTCACCGGCGCCGCGAGCATGGGCACGAGCGCGATGCGCGAGCTCGGGACGGTGGCGCACGAGTTTTTCCACGCGTGGAACGTCAAGCGCATCCGTCCCGCGACGCTCGAGCCGTTCGATTACGATCGCGTGAATCTCTCCGGCGAGTTGTGGATCGCCGAAGGATTCACGCAGTACTACGGACCCCTGCTCGAGGCGCGCTCGGGTGTGACGCCCGCGCAGGCGTTCGTGCGCAGTCTCAATGGAATCGTGAACTCGGTGACGAACGCTCCGGGCAGGCGTTACTACGGACCGATCGGGATGAGCCAGCAGGCGCCGTTCACCGACGCAGCGGTGTCGATCGATCCGCAAAATCGCCCGAACATTTTCATCTCGTATTACACGTACGGCGCGGGGATCGCGCTCGCGATCGATCTCTCACTGCGCGCGCGCGGCGGCCACACGCTCGACGACTTCATGCGCACGATGTGGAAGAACCACGGCAAGCCTGAGATTCCGTATACGCTGAACGATGCACGGCACGCCCTGGTCGTAGCATCCGGCGATTCGGTGTGGGCGTGGGATTTCTGGCAGCGGTACATCGCGGGACACGAGCTGCCGGATTATCCCTCGCTGCTCGCCAACGCCGGCATCGCGGTGAAAAAGGCGCAGCCAGGTGTGGCATGGATCGGTGATTATCAATTCCGGCCGGCGGCCGCAGCCGGCGCGATGGGAGGCGGACGCGGTGGTGCGAGTCAGGCGGTGGCGCCGCTCACGATCAACTCCAACGTCCTCGTCGGAACGCCGATCTACGACGCGGGGCTCGAGCGCGGCGACCGGATCATCGCGTTGGACGGCAAGGAGTTCGCGGCCGAGAACGATTTCCGTGCCGCGATCAACGCGCACAAGCCTGGAGACAAAGTCACCATTTCATATGAGGGCCGCGCCGGGCGGCGCGACGCCAGCCTAACGATTGGCGAGAGTCCTGCGTTGCAAGTGATCGGGTTCGAGGAAGCAGGAATGAATGCGACCGATGCCCAGCTCGCATTTCGCGCGAAGTGGCTGAGCACCCGACAACAATAGCTGGCCGGCGATAACCGCAGTCCCCACCAAAAAGTTTTTTTTGGGAGATGAGACCATGACCGATTCGATCACACAGCTGTTCGACGATTTCGACGGCGGAAGAATTTCGCGCCGGCAGCTTTTGCATGCGCTCGCGGTCGCTGCGGTGGCGATCCCGGCGGCTTCGTTCGGTCAGGGCACTCCGGCGCGCCCCGACAGCGCAGCCCGAGGCGGTCGCGGCGGCGGCGCGGGTGGACGCGGACAGGCGCAGCGCGACACGGTGCCGCTCGTGATGCCGTTCGAACCGACGGGATGGAAGACGGTGTGGCTCGACCATCTCAACTATCAGTGCGTCGACTATGAGAAGGCCGCCGCGTTCTATTCTGCGCTCATGGGCTGGAAGGTTCGCAGCGACGACGGCAAACAGGCCGTGCTGGACATCGGCGACAACTCTGGCGGCATCATCATTCGCGGCGGCCTCACCATGCCGCCGCCGGCCGCGATCACCGACG
>DASYSH010000561.1:0-6547 GCA_036003525.1 Gemmatimonadaceae bacterium
CGAAGACCGAGGACCGAAGACCGAGGACCGAAACGACAATGCTCGCCCGTTGGGCGAGAGGCGCGTCAGTGGCGGCTGCCGGTCCAGAACGCGATGACCCCGCACTTCGTGTCGTTGACCTGCAGGCTGATCGGCATGTTGCCGGCGCGGGCGTAGACCTCGATTCCCGCGACGTCGTTTGCGTCGAGAAGCCTGTCGATCGAGACCACGCCCGGCTGCGCGGGCGGATATTGCTGCTGACCGTCGATGACGACTGCCATCGGACACATCGGACACCGCTGGTTCGGTATCATCTCGCCGGAATGTGATGAGAACGCATACATCTGCGTGCTCCATCCCGTCGTTTTGCCGCCATCGTGCGTGATTATTGCCGGACCAACGCAAACCCCGTTCAAGCCGCGCAGCATGTTCGTGATTTTGTCCGGGTGGCGGAACTCGAGTTCTTCCGGCCCGATGAATACGGCGCTTAGCAGTCCTTTCTGGCGCATCATCCAGCGATCATAGAACCCCTTCATCGTCAAGCCGACGTGCGTGTGACTCGTGTCGGTTACGACGACTTTTTTCAGAACCTGCGTCGAGAACGGCAAGGTCACCAGAAGCGTCGCCGCGGTATCGGGCAGTTCGAGTTTTCCGAACCACGGCGCGTAGCCGATGCGCATGACGCGCACATTGTACGTCGTGCGCTTGCCGGCTCCGAAGCTGACGAAACCGCTGTCATCGGTGATCTGATTCAATCCGCCTTCGACGGCAACGTTTGCATACTCGATCGGGCCGCCGTCTTCGCGGATGACTTTTAGTCGGCGCGTCTGCGCGTAGATGGCGGGTGGCAAAGTCGCGAGTGAAGCGGCGGCGATGAGCAGGGCGAATCGGGCCGGCATTTTCATTTTCGGCTGCCGGTCCACAATGCGATCACGCCGCACTTCGTATCGTTGACCTGCAGGCTGATCGGGGTATTGCCGCCCCGGGCATAGACTTCGATTCCCATGACGTCGTGCGCATCGAGCAGAGCATTGATGTGCAAGCCCTCCGGAGGCGCGTACTGCTGCACCCCATCGATCACGATCGCCATCGGACACGGCTGACACAGCTTGTTCTTCAGCATGAGCGATCCCGAGTGTGACGAGTACACCACTGGATCCTTTGTCGGCATGAGGCACACACCGTTCAAACCCCAGAACATGTTCGTGATCTTGTCGGGATGCCGGAACTCGAGTTCCTCCGGTCCGATGAACACTGCGCTCAGCAGGCCCTTCTGGCGCATCAGCCACCGATCGTAGAATCCCTGCACGAACGGCGACGACGGGTTCTTCTGACCCGTGACTCGAACGGCGCTGAGTTGCTGTGTGACATGAGCGAGCGTGATCGTGGCGGACGCCGACGAATCCGGGAATTCGATATTGCCGAACCATTCGCTGAACCCGATGCGTCGCACACGAACTGTCAGCGAACGCGGGCGGCCGTTGCCCAAGCCAACCTCGCCGTTCGCATCGGTGATCAGTGGCACGCCGCCTTCCACAATCACGTTTGCGTAGGCGACGGGCTTGCTGTCGAGCGATTGCACTCTGATGCGCAACGCCTTCGCACTCGCGGCGCCCGTCGCGCCCGACGATTTCGCGGCGGAGAATTCGACGGGCGCCATGTCGGCAATGACAGTCGATCCATTCGATTTCGGCGCGATCGTGAAATCGCGACGCGCTATTCGCGCCGGCCCGAGTCGCACGGACACCGGGAGCGTCGCGATATGTGCATGCATCGCCGTGACCGCGACCGCTTGCGAGGCCGGTATGCCGCAGATGGCATATGCGCCCGACGAGTCGGCACGCGCGGCCGCGTGCGAACCGGCGCCGCTCTTTCGGGTGCTGTCGCGCCACGCAACGTCGACCGTCGCCGCCGAGTCCTGCCCGACGAGTCCGCTGTCGCGAACCGTTCCGAAAACGAGTCCTTCGCCGGCGCCCGCAGCCGGCGCGCTGCCGCACGCGCGCGTCCACAGGGTGGCGAACGACGGCGTCGCGATCGAAACGGTGGAGGTGATCCGCGGTGTCACGTCGACGCGCGCGCCGATTGAAAATAAACCGACATCGTCCAGCGCCCGGTGGTCGACATACAATGAGTGAACGCCCGCCGCGACACTGTCGAAACGAAACCGCCCGAGCGAATCGGCGACGACATCGCGGCCGAGATCGGCGATCTGCACGTGGGCGCCGCTCAGCGGACGACTGGTGAGACTGTCGAACGCCGAACCCACGATCGTGCGCGGCACGTTGGCGCCCGGAATTGAGAGATCGGTCGTCACGCGCGCCGTGCCGCCGACTTCGATGTATCCGTCGAGCACTGTAAACCTTGCCCGGGCGTCCGCCGTGCGAAAACGCGGCATCCGCAGAGCCCACCCCGACACGATCCACGCACCCGACGCGAGATGCGCGAACGACACATAGCCGCCGATTGAATCCGCCGGCGCGGCGAGCGAAATCCGCACGTACTCGAAATCAATGCGACGAAGTTCGCTCGTCGCGCTGTCGATCCAAATCAGCCCCTTGATCTCGGCTCGCGTATCGCGATCGCGCGGCACAAACGAGAGCGCGATCTGCGTGCCCGTCGAATCGCGCCGCACGCCGGCGTATTCGGTCACGCAGTGATGCTGCGTGAATCCCGGCGACAGCAACACGGCTTCGTCGGGCGCGTAAAAGTTTTCCGATCCATCGTCGTGATGCTTGAAATAGCCGTCGCGTTCGAGCACGGCCGGCGCGGGTGCAACGAACGGACGCTCGCCCGACCTCCCGCGCAGGGCGGTGTCGGCGTAGTTCACCTTGCCATCGACGCGAAGGTCGCGCTGAAACCGCAGCGCCTGCGTCGTGACGAGCCGCTGATCACGCGTCAGCGCACTCGCCTCGAGCGCCGCGCGCACCTGAGTCCATGCAATCTGCGCACCCGCCGACGGACTCTCGGTTTGATTCGCGCACACCTGGTTGCCGACGACGCGCACGGTGCCGAGCACGATGCGATGCGCAGGCACGACGATATCGAGTGTGCTGCCCGGCGCCGTGAGCGCCAGCGTGTCGGTGGTCACCGGCGCGAAACCGATTCTACGAATCAGCAGGCGATGCGGCGCGGCTCCGCTCATTCTTACGGTCGCGATGCCGTCGCCGGACGACAGCGTGGTCGCGCCGATTGCGCCCGCGCGATCCAATGCCGCGACCAGCAGTCCCGCGAGCGGTGCCCGCACCTCGTCGTCGACGAGACGCACGCGAACATCCTGCGCGCCCGACGCCGCGGCCGAGATCAATGACGCCAACCCCACCACAGCCGCCGCGCGCAGTCTCGTCATACGCTATCGGCACCGCCCGACGCGCGAACCCCTAACGCCGCGCCTCGGCCGCAATCGTACGGAGTTCCGGCAGAATCCCGCCGACCGCCACGGGATCCGACCCTGGTGCGCCGAGCGAGAAATAGAGCGACCGCCAATGCGCGAAGAGCCGGTCGTATCGCTCTTTCACCGACGGATCGGGTTTCACCGTTCTATACGGAGGGCAGAGCGCCCCCTGCGCGTCTTCTATCGTCTTGAACGTTCCCGCTGCGAGGAATGCAAAAATCGCGGATCCGAGACTCGTGATCGATCGTTCCGGGACGAGCACCGGAACGCCAAGCACGTTCGCATAAACCTGATTGAGCACTTCGTTCTTCTGCGGAATGCCGCCGCCGTGAATCACGCGCTTGATCGGCACACCGAACTCCGCCATGCGTTCGAGGATCACTCGCGTGTGAAATGCCGTGCCTTCGATGGCGGCGAAAAGATGATCCTGTGCGGTGTGGTTGAGGTTCCAGCCAAGCGTGACGCCGCCGAGGTTTGGATTGACGAGCACGGTGCGATCGCCATTGTCCCACGAGATGTGGAGCAAGCCGGTCTGGCCCGCGCGAAAGCTTTCCATTCCGGCCGACAGATCGGCGACGCTCTTTCCGTTGCGCGCGGCGAGCGCTTCAAACAGGTAGCCCGTCGCCGAGAGACCGGCTTCGATTCCGACATAGTCCGGATGGATCGAGCCTTTCACAACGCCGCACAGTCCGGGAATGCGTCCGGTTTCTTTCGCGATCGCCATCACGCACGTGGCGGTGCCGACGACATTCACGACGTCGCCTTCCGCGATTCCGGCACCGACTGCGTCCCAGTGCGCATCGAATGCACCGACCGGAATCGGGATTCCTTCGCGCAGCCCGAGTTTCGCGGCCCACTTGGCGCTCAGCGTTCCGGCGAGATGATCCGACGTGAGATACCTACCGCGCAGCGCATCACGCGCGTTCGCGAGCAACGGATCCACGCTCGCGAGAAATTCTTGCGACGGCAGATCGCCGTCCCAGAGCCATTTGTGCCCCATCGCGCAGATGCTGCGCGGAACCTGATCGGGATCAGTGATGCCGCATAGCACGGCCGCGACCATGTCGCAGTGCTCGAGCGCCGCGACGAGCGATCCGCGCTTGTCCGGATTGTGGCGCAGCCAATGGAGCAGCTTCGCGAACCCCCATTCCGACGAATACACGCCGCCGCACGCGGCGATCGCATCGAGGCACTGCGCGTTCGCGACCCTCGTGATCAGCGCGGCTTCTTCGTGCGCGCGATGATCACACCAGAGATAGTAGTCGTCGAGCGGGACGAGTCCCTTCCCCACCGGAATCACGGTCGAACCGGTTGTGTCGAGCGCGATCGCTTCGACGTCCGTGCCCGAAACCTTCGACACGTCGAGTGCGGTCTTCATCGCGGCGACGAGCGCATTCATGTGCGCGTCGTGCGATTGCGTCGCGAAATCGGGGTCGCGCTGATCGCGCTTCACCGGATATTCCGAAACGCCCCAGCCGAGCGGGCCGCGTGTGTTGTCGACGATCGACACGCGGACGCTCTGGGTGCCGAAGTCTACGCCGGCTACGAACGACATCTCACGATGGAAGATGGAAGATGGATCGCTATCGGTGACGCAGGACGTCCCAGCCGAGATAGCGCGCCGTGGCTTCGTGCACCGCGTCGGCTACCGTTCCAAACGAACCCGCAACGTGATGCTCGAATCCGTTCGCGCAGATGTGATGCAGCAGCTCCTGCAGTTTCGGAATCTCGACGACGCCGGCGCCGCCGAATGTCGTCAGCGGATCGTTCGTGAATTTTCCCTCACCGGTGTAGCCGCGAATTCTTCCCGTGCGGTCGTCAGTCGAGAACCGCGCGAAGCTCATCGGCCCCGCTTTCACCTTGCCGACCATCGTGCCGAAGGTGTTCTCCTTCCCCACCGTGCCGGCGATGATCTCCTGATAATCCATCTTCACGTCATTGAAGAACGCTTTCGGCAGGTTGCTGCAGTGGAAGCAGACGGCCTTGTTCGGGTCTTCACCGTAGTTGTTGTTCCAGTCGAGCAGCGCGGCCGGCGTTTCCGACGCGAGCGAGAGCGCGTACATGCTCACCGTGCCGCACACATCCACTTCGCATGCACTCGGCAGCAGTTCGTTGCTCATCATCGACATGATCGTGCACGGAACAACGCCGAAAAACTCCTCGAGTGAAGTCCAGCACTGCACGGCGCTGATCGTGACGTCGGCCTCGACCATCCAGTCGTCGATCACGGATCCGAGCTTCGCCATTTTCAGGAGCGCGGCGTCGGGGATCCCTTCGGTGGGGACGTACTCGGTCATCTGCTCGAGCTTTCGTTTCGTTGCCGCGTCGTTGTCCTTGAGGCGGTCGACGCGGCCGAGGATTTCGGACAAGTCTATTGGTTCTACTGCAATGCCGTTTGCCTCAAGGATTTTCTCGCTGTAACGCACCGTCTTGAACGCGGCCGGCCGCGCGCCGATCGCGCCGATGCGCGCCGTGCGCATGCCGCGTACGACACGACAGGTGGCGGCGAACCATTCGAGGTCGCGCGCGAATGCAGCCGAATCGGGATGCTCGGTATGCAGCGATGTGAGCGAGTACGGAATTCCGTACTGGGTGAGCACATTGCATGCCGACATTTTTCCGCAGAACGAATCGCGGCGGTGCGCGATGCCCATCTTCTTCGTTTCATCGCCCCAGGCGTGGACGAGAACCGGCACGTTGAGATTCGCCAGGCGCAGCGTATCACCGATCGCGGCTTCGTCGCCGAAGTTCGGCAGCGTCACGATCACGCCGGCGATTTTGGCTCGATTCGCCTTAAACAGTTCCGCGCACTTTTTGGCGTCTGCGCGGGTTTGAACGGCGCCGTGCGTCGTATCGTTCGGCGTGAGCACCACAACGTCGTAACCGGCTTTTGCGAGCCGCGCGGTCATTTCTTCGCGGCCCGAATTGGCGAGATGGCCCGGGAAAAATCCGCGGCTGCCGACGAGAAGGCCGAGGGTCAGCCGTTCCCTCTCCCGCGGCGGCGGCGATTTCAGGCGTTTGGTGTTGGCGGCTTTGACCGCGGATTTGGACTGGATCTGATGGAGAGGCATGGCCGGCGCGCTGAGAAGGATTCAGCTAGGATATGGACGAGGCGAAGAAGAGGGAAGTGTGCCAAGACAGAAGTGAGTTTGAGTGAGAGGGATGAGTTGGAGCAGG
>DASYSH010000562.1:0-7996 GCA_036003525.1 Gemmatimonadaceae bacterium
CTCCGTAGCGACAGCAAGCGCGCTGTCGATCAATGCGAACGGCTGATAAGAATCAGCCATTCGACCGATGGCGTCCGGGGATCGCATGAGCGTATCGTGACCGAAGTCTTGGCAGCGGCACTCTCATGGACGACCCCAACCGCAGAGAATTCCTCGAGACCGTGATGGTCGGCGCGTTCGCAACCGCGCTTTCCCCGGGGCGTTCGCGCGCGGCAACTGCTGTGAGTTCCGCGGCTGCGCCGCCGCCGGTGCCGGCGGAAATATCCGTCGCGCTCGACGTGAACGGCCGTACGGCGACGCTCTCACTCGACCCCCGCACGACGCTGCTCGACGCGCTGCGCGAATCGATGCATCTCACCGGAACGAAAAAAGGGTGCGATCATGGACAATGCGGCGCGTGCACCGTGCATATCGACGGGCGCCGCGTCCTGTCGTGCCTGACGCTCGCCGCGATGGCGCAGGGGCACAGGGTCACGACGATCGAGGGGCTCGCGCACGGCGAGACGCTGCACCCGATGCAGCAGGCGTTCATCGACCACGATGGATTCCAGTGCGGTTACTGCACACCCGGCCAGATCATGTCGGCGGCGGCATTGCTCACGGAACCGTGTGGACTCACCGACGATGACGTGCGCGAATGCATGAGCGGAAACATCTGCCGCTGCGGCGCATATCCGAATATCGTCGCCGCGGTGCAGGCGGTGCGCACGCACTCCACACGCTGATCCGCGCGATGCATCCGTTCTCGTACACGCTCGCATCCGACGAACCGACGGCCCGAAGAATTGTCGCCGCCGATCCGGGCGCGGCGTTCATTGCCGGCGGCACGACGCTCGTCGACCTGATGAAGCTGAACGTGGAACGACCGTCGCAGCTCGTAGACATCACGCGGCTGCCGCTGGCGACGATCGAGGAACTGCCCGACGGCGGTGTGCGCATCGGCGCAATGGCGCGCAACAGCGATCTCGCGCATCACGCGCTCATCCAGGCGCGCTACCCGGTGCTCTCGCAGGCACTGCTCGCCGGCGCGTCGCCGCAGCTGCGCAACATGGCGACGACCGGCGGAAACATTCTGCAGCGCACGCGCTGCTGGTACTTCCGCGACACGGCCACACCATGCAACAAGCGCGAGCCGGGCTCGGGTTGTTCGGCGGTGCATGGCGAAAACCGGATGCACGCGGTACTCGGCACGAGCGATCACTGCATCGCGACACATCCATCGGACATGTGCGTCGCGCTCGCGGCGCTCGGCGCCACCGTGCGGCTGCACGGGCCGTCGGGCGATCGCGCGGTTCCATTTGCGAATTTTCACCGGCTTCCGGAAGCGCATCCCGAACAGGAGTCCGTGCTGCAGCGCGGAGAGATGATCGCCGCCGTGGACATTCCGCGGGTGCCGTTCGCGACGCGCTCGCTCTACCTGAAAGTGCGCGACCGGCGGTCGTACGCATTCGCGCTCGCGTCCGCGGCCGTCGCGCTCGACATTCGCGGGGGCACGATCCGCGAGGCGCGCGTCGCGCTCGGCGGCGTCGCGACGAAACCGTGGCGGTCGCTTGCCGCGGAGCAGGCGCTGGCCGGAAAACTCGCGGGATCTGATGCATATCATGCGGCCGCGGTCGCCGCGCTCGACGGCGCGGTTGCGCGCGCGCACAATGCGTTCAAGGTCGATCTTGCGAAGCGGACGCTCATGCGCGCGCTCGCTCGCGCGGCGGCGATCACATGATCGGCGATCCCATCAATCGCGTTGACGGCCGCCTCAAAGTGACGGGCGGCGCCGTCTATTCGGCGGAGTGGCCTATCGCGAACATTGCGTACGGCGTGATCGTGCAGAGCACCGTCGCGAGGGCGCGCATCACGGCGATCGATACGGAAAAGGCGCGCGCGGTTCCCGGAGTGGTCGCAGTATACACCGCCGACAACGCGCCGAAACTTCCCCAGAAGGGCATGCCCGCGATGACGCCGCCATCAGGCCGGATACTGTCATTGCTTCAGGATCGCGTCGTGCGATACAACGGGGAGCCCATCGCGCTGGTCGTGGCGGACACATTCGAGCAGGCCACTCATGCGGCGTCACTCGTGCGCGCGCAGTATGAAACGCAAACGCCGGTTGCCGACATGCAGGCGGCGCTTCCCTCGGCGTACCCGTACAGCCCGAAAATCAACGGCAGCTCGCCGCCCGCGACGAAGCGCGGCGATCTCGGGGCGGGAATGGCGGCGGCGTACGCGCGGATCGACCAGACGTACACGGCGCCGATCGAAACGCACAACTCGATGGAGCCGCACAATACAACGGCGCAATGGAGCGGCGATCAGCTTACGCTTTACGACTCCACGCAGTTCGTCTACGGCGTGAAGCGTTTCGTGGCGAAAATATTCGCGCTGCCCGAGGACAATGTGCGCGTGGTTTCGCATTTTACCGGCGGCGCATTCGGATCGAAGGGGTCGGCCTGGTCGCACGTCGTGCTCGCCGCGATGGCCGCGCGTGAGTTGAGTCGCCCGGTGAAAGTCGTGCTGACGCGCAAGCAGATGTTCGGGCTCGTCGGCGCGCGGCCGGCGACCGTGCAGCATCTCGTCGTCGGCGCGAGGAAAGACGGAACGCTCACCGCAATCCAGCACCACTCGATATCGAGCACGTCGATGCTCGAAGAGTGGGTCGAGCCCGTGACGCTGGCGACGCGCCTGATGTACGAATGCCCGAATCAGGAGACGGGACACGACATCGTCAGACTGAATGTCGGGACGCCGACATTCAACCGCGGGCCCGGTGAGTCGTCGGGAATTTTCGGGCTCGAGTCGGCGATGGACGAACTCGCCGCCCAGCTTCACCTCGATCCCATAGATCTGAGGCTTCGCAACTACGCCGAACGCGATCCCGAGAGCGGGCACGAATGGTCGAGCAAGTCACTGCGCGAATGCTACCGGCGCGGCGCGGAGCAATTCGGATGGTCGCGGCGAAAGGCCGAGCCGCGTTCGGTGCGCGACGGCAGTTCGCTGGTGGGCATGGGGATGGCGTCGTGCACGTACCCCGCGCGCCGCGCGCCGGCCTCCGCGGTCGCGCGCGTGATGCCGGATGGAATGATTGTGGTACAGGCGGCGACACACGAGCTCGGCACGGGCACATACACGATCATGACGCAGATCGCGGCGGACGCTCTCGGAATTCCGACCGAGCGCGTGCGCTTTGAACTCGGCGATACGCTCTTCCCCGAGAATCCGATTTCAGCGGGGTCGCTCACCGCGCAGAGTTCGGGAACCGCGGTGCATCTTGCCGCGACCGCACTGCACGACAAGATCGCGATGATGGGCGGCGACATCTCATCCGTTCAGGCCGCGCAATCGTTCGTCGCGCACAATGGAAGCGCGCCCATCGAAGCGCGCGCCGACGCAAAGACGGGCGACGAGCAAAGAGAATTCTCGATGCATTCGTTCGGCGCGGTGTTCGCGGAAGTGCGCGTCGATGAATCGCTTGGCACGGTGCAGCTCGCGCGGATGCTCGGCGCGTATGGGGTTGGCCGCATCATCAATGCGAAAACCGCGCGCAGCCAGATGATCGGCGGAATGATCTACGGTCTCGGCATGACGATGTTCGAGCACACCGTGATCGACCCGCGCAGCGGTCGCTATCTCAATGCGGATCTTGCCGAATACCATGTTGCGGTGAACGCCGACGTTCCCGAGATCGACGTGATCTTTGTCGAAGAACGCGATCCGCACACGAATCCGCTCGGAACGAAGGGCATCGGTGAGATTGGGTGCGTCGGCGTGACCGCGGCGGTTGCGAATGCCGTTTACAATGCGACCGGTGTGCGCATACGTGATTTGCCTATCACGCTCGACAAGGTGATGCGCGCAGGCTGAGCGGTTCCGGTCTTGACTCGGGAGACGGCCGACCCCAGTTTGGCCGACGACGACCGTTCACCCGAAGAAGGGAGCCCAAACATGCCGCCGTTCCTAACCCTTGCGCTCGCATTCGCGCAGGGAATTTCGCTCATCGCCGCCGTCCCGTCCGCGCGCGCGCCCTTGCCGACCATCGAAGCGAATGACAACCGGCGAGCCGCCGGCGCGCTTGCCGGCAACACGCTTACGGTGCGACTCGAAGCGCGCACGGGCATGTGGTATCCCGAGGGCCCGCAGGGACGCGGCGTAGAGGTGGCCGCATGGTCGGAGCCCGGCAAGCCACTGCTCGCGCCGGGACCGCTCGTGCGCGCCAAACAGGGCACGTCGATCCGTGCGATCCTCAAAAATTCGCTCGATCGCCGCATCACACTGCTTGGGTTTAGTGCGTCCCATGCGCCGGGCGACAGCATCATGGTCGAGCCGGGCGCGACGCGCGAAGTGACGTTCGTCGCCGGCGCGCCAGGCACCTATTTCTACGCAGGCCGCGCCGCGCTGGGACCATTCGGTCTGCGCCAGGGACCGGATACGCAGCTCGGCGGCGCGATCGTCATCGATCCTCCGGGCGCGGCGCCGGCACCGGATCGCGTGTTCGTGATCAGCTGGTGGTTCGTGCTCGACTCGACGAGCAAGACCGGACTCGAGCGAAGCACGATGGCGATCAATGGTTTGTCATGGCCGCACACCGAGCGCATCGATATGACGCAGGGCGACTCGGCGCGCTGGCGCGTCGTGAACCTGACCGAAGCCGACCATCCGATGCACCTGCACGGTTTCTATTTTCAGGTGCGCGCGAAAGGCGACGGTATCGTCGACACGATGTACGCGCGCGGAGACCAGCGCATGGCGGTCACCGAAGTCATCAATCCATTCCAGACGATGTCGCTCGCGTGGGTGCCGACGCGCCCGGGCAATTGGATCTTCCATTGCCACTACGCGGGGCATCTCTCCGATATCGCGTCACTCGACACGTACCGCGGCGAATCCGAGATGAAGATGAACATGGCGCACAGTTCGGACGCGCCGCACCAGATGTTCGGACTGGTGCTCGGGCTCCGCGTCGCGCCGAAAGGAAAGCAGGTGGCCGACGCGCGCGTGCCGAGGCCGATCCGGCTGCTCGTTCGCCAAAAGAGCGGAGTTTACGGAACTCACGACGGCTATGCCTTCGTGCTCGGGGGCACGCCGGCGGCGAATGACCGCAACGCGCTGCCGCCCGCGCCGGGCCCGATGCTCGTGCTGAAGAAGGGTGAGCGCGTCGCCGTGACCATCGTGAACCAGTCGAAGGAGCGCGCGGCGGTGCACTGGCACGGTATCGAACTCGAGAGTTTTCCCGATGGAGTGCCTGGCTGGAGCGGTCAGGACAAGGAAATTTTGCCGTCAGTCGCGCCCGGTGATTCGATCGTGGTGCGCTTCACGCCGCCGCGCAGCGGGACATTCATGTACCACTCGCATTTCAATGAAGATCAGCAGATCACGTCGGGCTTGTACGGCTCGATCGTCGTGACGGACGACGGCAAGGCGCCGAACGGCAATACCGACCGTGTGATGCTTTTTTCTTCGGCAGGTCCGACGATGAACGTGGTCACCGGACCCTCGACGGCAACGATGCTCAACGGCAGGGTGCAGCAGGATACGATGGAGCTGCGCGCAGGCACAACGTATCGCTTTCGCCTGATCGACATCACGGGAGACGTTCACACATTCGTGTCGCTGCTCGATGGCGACAAGCCCGCGATGTGGCGCGCGGTGGCGAAGGATGGCGCGGATCTTCCCGCGTCGCAGGCGATGATGCGTCCGGCGGCCGATCTCATGCTCGACCCCGGCGAGATCTACGATTTTGAATTCACGCCGCCGAAAGCGGGAATGTTCACGCTGCGCTTCGGGCCGGAGGATGCGCCGCCCGAGGCGGGTCTGCCGAAGAAGGTGAACGTGGCCGTGCGCGTGCGGTAAACGCGGCCGAACTTGCGTCGCGGTTCGGCCGCCGCCAGAGTAGATAACGCTCTCTCTCGAGGTACACATGCAGAACCGCGACGCAATCAAGACCGCTATCGAGCGCAATGTGCGCGCCGTGTCGGCGCGCCCATCGGTCGGACAAGGCACTGCCGTCACGAAGGTGCGCTGGCGACACGGCCTCACATGCGACGTCGAAGACGGACCGTGGAAGTTCGTGGTCGGCATGACGGAGAAGTACGGCGGCGACAACGCCGGCCCGAATCCCGGCGTCTTTGGCAGAACGGCGCTCGGATCGTGCCTCGCGATCGGTTATGCGATGTGGGCCGCGCGCATGAACGTACCGATCCACGCAATGAGCATCGAAGTCGACGCCGACTACGACGTGCGCGGCGAGCTCGGTGTGGACGAGTCCGTGCGCCCGGGCTACCACGAGATGCGCGTGCGCGTCACGATCGAGAGTGACGCGTCCGAGTCCGAAGTGCTGACGATGCTCGACGTGGCCGAGCGGCACAGCTCGTATCTGGACGACTATCGCAATCCCGTACCGGTGAAGCGGGAACTCACGCTCGTGACGCGCGCCGCGACCTGAGCATGGACGCGAGGCTTCAGCGCCGTGTGCAGCGCTATGGCTGGGACAAGGCATCCTCGCTGTACGAACGGTATTGGGCAGATCAGCTTGCGCCTGCGCAGGACGTTTTGCTCGAGTTCGCCGCGCTCCGGCCGGGCGAGCACGTCCTCGATATCGCGTGCGGTACCGGACTCGTGACATTTCCAGCGGCGCAGGCGATTGGCGTGACCGGTCGCATAGTGGCCACTGATTTGTCGGAGGAGATGATCAAGGCGATCGCCGCGGCTGCAGCCGATCGCGGGGTGCGCGGAGAGTTTCTCCGTCAGGACGCCGAGCAGCTCGACTTCCCCGATGCGACATTCGACGCGGCGCTCTGCGGCCTCGGCCTGATGTATGTGCCCGACGCGCAGCGCGCCGTCCGTGAAATGCACCGCGTACTCAAGCCGGGCGGACGCGCCGTCGCCGCTGTGTGGGGTGCGCGAAAGAATTGCGGATGGGCGGAAATCTTTCCGATCGTCGAGCGGCGCGTGGCGAGCGAAGTGTGTCCGCTCTTCTTTATGCTCGGCTCCGGCGATGTGCTCGCCGGCACGTTTTCGCTCGCGGGTTTCGCGCAGGTCGAGTCGCGCCGCATCCCCGCGACGCTTGAATACGCCTCGGCGGAGGACGCGATCGGCGCGTCGTTCGCCGGAGGGCCGGTCGCGCTCGCCTACTCGCACTTCGATTCCGCGACGCGCGAGTCGGCGCACGCGGAATACCTCGAATCGATCGAGGCATTCCGCGAGGGCGATGGGTATCGCGTGCCGGGCGAATTCGTCGTCACACGCGGCGTTCGCGCGTGACTCGCCCGCGGTAACGGCGATCGCGTCGCCCGGTTAAGGCTTCGCCGGGTGTGCGAGTCCCGGCACCGGCCGACCCAGGAACTCCTCGAGCGGCTGCGTATCGCTCATCCGCATGCTGTCCATGAGGTTGATCGAGCGCGTCTGTGCCAGCGCCGTCTCGATTGGAACGTGGCGCTGATCGATGAGGTACGCGGCCCAGAGATGGCTCGCGCGCCACGCAACCGTGCAGTGGAGAAGAAGTTTTCCATTGGTCGCCTTCATCGCGGCCGCGAGTTCCTGCACGGCTTTCGGCGCGTAAGGAAGCTCCGGCGTCCCGCGCATCGGCAGATACACATACGTCATGCCGAGCGATTTCACGAGCGCGGCCTCGTCGAATTTTACCTGACGCGTCATCTCTTCCGGCGAGCGCAGGTTCACGACGGTCGTGACGCCCTGCGCCTGAAGGTCGCGCAGCGCTTTCTCGGTCGGCTGGCCGCCGATGAAAACGTCATCGCCGACTTTCACGAATTTCGCCTGGAACATCCCCGTCGTATCGAGCGCAACGGGCGCGGGCGGCGTGGCTGTCGAATTTCCCGTGAGCTTTTGCGACAGCGCGGTCGCAAGCGGCAGGGCGAGCAGGCTCGTTGCGAGCCGGAGTTTCAGCGCAATGTGCATTCGGGTCTCCGCGTGTGTAAGGCAGGGACGGTCCGGAGCGGCTTATCGTCGCCGGCGTTCGACACCGGCGTTCAGGCGATGGGTCTACTGT
>DASYSH010000563.1:0-2121 GCA_036003525.1 Gemmatimonadaceae bacterium
CTTGCCCGGAACGAGCGCGAGCTCGGCGGACACCAACACCACGCCCGCGCCCGAGCGCTCGAACAGCCCCGCGTACTTGGCCGTGGCGAGGAAACTCAGGTCGCGCGCCGTGGCCCGGTCGAGCGGAGCGATGCCGTCAACCGTCGTGTCGTGCGATCCGGTAAGCGTGCCGCCGACCGCCGCGGCAACTTCTGCGGCGGTCATGGCGGGTGTCGCTGCGGCGGTCATGCGGTGGGGGTTCCGCTCATGCGCCCGAACGTTTTTTGCCGCGCGCGCCGACTACTCGACGGGTGCCGCGTCCGGCTTCTTGGTCGGGTTCGAATCCGGCTTGATCGGTGTCGGACGGCCGACGCCCGACGGAGCGCTCACGGGAAGACCAGACGGTTTCGCTGCCGGCGCGTTCGTCTTCGGCGTGTCACTCTTCGGCGTGATGACCGGAGCGCCCAGCAGGCGCAGGCGCGCGATTACACGATCCGAAATGTTCAGATTCTTGTCGACGGCGACGATCGTGGCGTTCTGTGCGACGTCAAAAATCGCATCGAGACCGGCGGCCTTGCGAACATCCTCGAGCGCGATCTTGACCTGGTCGAGAATCGGCTGGAGCAGCTCGGCCTTGCGGCGATCGGCTTCCGCATTGATTTCGTCGTTGCGCTTCTGCCATTCGGCCTGCTTGTCCGTGATCGCCTTGGTGCGCTGATCGCGCTGCGCAGCCGTCATCGTCGCGGAATTCTTCTGGAACTCCGTGACGAGGGCGATGTTGGCGTCCTGCATCTTCTTCACCTCGGCGTCCCACGCCACTGCTTCTTTCTGCAGCAGCGCTTCCGCCTCGGCGCGACCGGGCGCCTGATCGAGAATCGTCTTGGTATCGACATACGCGAAGCGCTGCGGCGCTCCTTGTGCTGCGAGCGGCGCAGCGTGGCTCACTGCGAGAACTGTTGCGGCGCCGACGAGCGCGCGAAGGATCGAGGACATGGAAACTCCGAGAGGTTAGTAGAAGATCTGGCCGAGACGGAAATGCAGCATGAACTTCGGATCGGGATTGCCCGTGGCATCCACCCGGTCGAAGCCATACGCCCAGTCGAGTCCAAGCGGACCGAGCGGTGTAATCGTGCCGACGCCGATGCCGGCGCCGCGGAACAAGCGGGTAGGATTGAAGTCACGCGGGTGCGCCCAGAGGTTGCCCGCGTCGTAAAACAAATTCACGTAGAACTGCGAACTGATGCGCAGGCCGAGCTCTGCGGTCGAAACGAAGAACACGTTGCCGAATGACTGGAGGACGGCATTCGACGTGCTCGTGTTCGGATTGAACCCGAGCGGCGTGATCGAGAACTCGGGATGTCCGCGGAGTGCTTCACCGTACTGCACACCGCCCAGCGCGAACTCCTGCGTCGAGAAGAACGGTCCGGTGTTGCCCGCCACCATGCCCGCGCGCTGCGTAAGCCCGGCGACGAGCTTCATGCCGTTCGGACTGCCCTTCGCGCCGCCGATCTTCGCCAGCGTCGCGTACGTCTTGAACTCAGTGGTGTAGCGCGCGAACGACGCGGTGCCGCCGAGCGGTCCGCCGTTGAACTGCGCCTGGAAGCTCTGCAGCGAGCCGTCCGTCGCGAACGGCATTTCGATGCGCGTATCTCGTGTGAGGTCGAATCCGATCGTCGAGCGCAGGCAGCCCGCGCAATCGTTCGTGGTGACTTCGCTCAGCAGACCTGTGCCGCCGTAGCGCACCGCTTCCGCGCCGTACGAAACGCCGAGTCGCGTGTAGCGCGCGCCGAAGAACGGGAACGTGAACCGCAGCGATCCGCCGGTGCGCGTCGACTGGCCGAGGTTCGCGATCGTGTACTGCGATTCCGAGCGATACACCGCGACGGTCATCGCCGTACGCGTCTGGTACAGCGCCGGATCAGTGTACGAGAGCTGCAGGTCGTTGATGTAGCGGCCGTACTGCCAGTTGAGCGACCCGCGCTTGCACTTGCCGAAGAGGTTCGGCTGGTCGAGGCCGATAAACCCTCCCAGACCCGTCCCCTGTCCCATGGACGCGCCGAAATTCACGTTGCCCGTTCTCTTCTCCTTCACCTTGAAGATCACGTCGACGTCGCCCTGATCGTTCGCCGTGCGCGTTTCAGG
>DASYSH010000564.1:0-4348 GCA_036003525.1 Gemmatimonadaceae bacterium
AACTCGGTCACCAGGGCCGCAAATTTCCCCGCCGCGGCAGCGCCTGCTTCCACCACCTCGGAGTGATTCAGCGGCGATTCGGAAATTCCGGCGGCGGCGTTGGTGATGAGACTGACGCCGGCCAGTTCCATTTTCATCGCGCCTGCAACAATTGCTTCCGGGACGGTCGACATGCCGACGGCATCGGCGCCGAGGGTGGCGAGCATTCGCACTTCGGCCGGCGTTTCGTAGTTCGGGCCGAGGAGCCCGGCATAGACGCCCGATTTAATTGGAACGCCGGTTTTCTTTGCGCATTCCTTTAGAAGCGCGATCAACCGCGGCGACCACGGCGCGGACATATCGGGAAAGCGGTCGTCTGTCGATTCCACGGCGCCGAACAGCGGATTTCGATACATCAGATTGAGATGATCCTCGATGATCATCAGGTCGCCGGGCGCGAACGCGCGGGAAATTCCGCCGGCGGCGTTCGAGACGAACAGCACTTTCGCGCCGAGCGCGCGCAAAACGCGCACGGGATACGCCGCTGTGCGCGCGCCGTGGCCTTCGTACATGTGGAAGCGGCCCGCGAGCGCGAGCACTTCCCTGCCCGCGAGCGTGCCGCAGATCAGTTCGCCGCGGTGACCGACGATGTTCGTCGCGTGAAAACCGGGGATCTCGGCGTACGGAACGTTCTTAGGATTTTCGACGCGCTCCGCGAGATCGCCGAGGCCGCTCCCGAGCACGATCGCCGCCACCGGAGCGTTCACGCCGAGGCGATCGCGAATGGTTGCGGCAGCGGCTTCCGCCGCGGCGGCGCCATTGAGGCGCGAGTCGCTCATGCGGCCTCCGCGCGCAGCACCGCGAGATCCCGGTCGACGCCGGCGAGCAGCACGTCGCGTTCGTCGCGCGGAAGGAAGGCCGCCTCGAAGCCGTTGCGCGCCAGCGTGCAGAGTTCGTCGAGCGAAAAATGCAATTCGTTCGCGGCGTGCGCGTACTCGTCGGTGAGCGTCGTGGCGCTCATGAGCCGGTTGTCCGTATTCAGCGTCACGCACATGCCGCGCTCGAAATACGCGCGCAGCGGATGTGATTCGTAACTCTTCGCCGCGCGCGTCTGGACGTTGCTGGTGAGGCATGCCTCGATCGCGATGCCGTTGTTCGCGAGTTCATCCGTGAGACGCAGGTCCTCGATCAGGCGCGTGCCGTGGCCGATCCGCTGGGCGCCGCAATTGTGCACGGCGTCCGCGACGGACTCCGCGCCGGCGCCTTCGCCTGCATGACAGGTGCAGAACATGCCATGCTCGCGCGCGTGATCGAACGCCGCGCGATGCGCTGACGCAGGATGCCCGGCCTCGCCGCCGGCGAGATCGAAACCGACGACTCCCTTCCTCTGAAACGCGACGGCAAGCCGCGCGAGCTCGAGCGAAATATCGGGCGAGAGGTGGCGCAGCCCGCACACGATGATGCGACCGACGATTCCGTGCGCAGCCTGCGCGCGCGCGAGTCCGCGCAGCGTCGCTTCGACGGCCGAGTCCAGCGAGAGTCCCCACCGCTGATTCAGCACCGGCGCATAGCGGACCTCGATGTAGCGCACGCCCTCGCCTGCCGCGTCCTCGGCAAGCTCGAACGCAATGCGCTCGAGCGACCGCTCAGTCTGCATCACGGCGAGCGTCACATCGAACCGCGTCAGATAATCTTCGAGGTGGCGCGCATCGCGGACGTACATATGGTGCGCGAGCGCGTCGGGTGTCGACTCGGGCATTGCGACGCCGTACTCGCGACCGAGCTCGATCAGCGTCGACGGCCGCACCGATCCGTCGAGATGACAGTGCAGCTCGGCTTTTGGAATCCGCTTCAGCAGGGCGCGCGAAAATATTTTCCCCGGATTCACTCGGCGTCTCCGGCTTTTTCCTCGTTCCGCAGCGCGCGCGCCGACACGATGCGCAGGACCATTCCGCCGGAGACTGGCGCCGCGTGCGCGACCGGCAAACCGCGGCTGTCGGTTGCGGCGCGGGTGCCGGCGGCAACCCCGTCGGCCTCGACGGCGCTGAACGCGCGGATGGCATCGAGTATCGTCGCGTCGCGCGCGACCGTTTGCGCGCTGCCGTTCACGAACACGCGGGTCGTTTCTGGTTCGGTCATCGTGATTCCGGAATGAGACGCGGAGCCGCGTCGGGTTTGATGACGCCCCCGGGCTGCGCGCGCGCAAACGCGATGAGCGCATCGAGATCGACGATCCCCGTGGTCACCTGCTTGATCGCGGCGCTCGCGAGCCCGAGACCGTCGCCGCCCGTCGCCATGAAGTCGGTGTACGCAACCGTGTATTCACGACCGTCGTCGAGCGGCGCGCCGCCGACCGTGACCGAAACGATTCGCGCACCCGCCGGCCGGGAAAGATCGTAATGCGCGACGATTCCGCTGACGTGCACGCGCGGCGCGCCGCGCGCAACGAACGATTCGATGTACGCGCGCAGATCTTTGCCGCGCACGGTAACCTGCACGAGCAGATTTCCGAACGGCTGCAATTCGAACAATGTACCGTACGAGAGCGGACCGGCGCGAAGATCCGACCGGATCCCGCCATTGTTCATGACGGCCACGTCGGAGCGCGTCTCCACACGCTGGGCGTCGGCGATGAGATTGCCGAGCGCGTATTGATCGCCGCGGCGCGGCATGTCTTCCGTAAGCGTCGCAATGGAGCGCGCCACGAGCCCCGCCACGCTCTGCGTCGCGCCGCGCAGCATCGTCTCGATCGCCGGATCCGCCGTGATCGAATCGGTCTTGACCATCCAGACATCTTCGCGGGCGCCCGCGCGCGCCGCACGGTCGACCGGAAGATCGATCACGCCGATCGCGCGGCCGGACGACATCGCCTGCACGATCGGGATTCCCTTCACCGTCGTGTTCACCAGCGAGTGCGTGTGTCCGCTGACGATCGCGTCGACAGGCTCGGTCAGCCGCTGCGCGAGATCGATGATCTCACCGCGGCATCCGGTGTCGCGATTGCAGAACGCTCCGTCATGTTCGACGACTATCACGAGGTCGGCGCCGCGCGCGCGCAGCGACTTCGCGTGTGCGTTCACCGTGGCAACCGGATCGTCGAAACGCAGCCCGGCGACGTTGGATGCCTTGGTCGTGCTTGGCGTGAGCGTCGTCGCGATGCCGACGATCCCGACCTTCAGTCCGCCGCGGTCGACGATCGTGTCGGCCCGAATCCACGGCACATCGCGGCCGTCGGCATAGTGAACATTCGCGGCGAGCATCGCGTACCGCGCCTGCTTCATCCGCGCGCGGAGCGTGTCCTGGCCCCAGTCGAAATCGTGATTGCCTATCGCCGACGCGGTCAGCCCGATCGCATTGAACAGCTCGGTGACCGGCCGCCCGAACGCCAGATTCGACGCGGGCGTACCTTGAAACTCATCGCCGGCATCGAGGAAAATCGACGCGCAGGTTCCCGTGCATTCGGCTTGCGCGCGACGCACCATCGCCGCGACCTGCGCCGCGCCGCCGCGCATGCCGGAGTTTCCATCCGGCCGCGCCTCGAGCGCGCCATGAAAATCGTTCGTCGAAATAATTCTGAGCGTCGTCGGCCGCGCGCCCGTTGCCTCGCCACCGTTGACGCGCTCGGCCGGACGCTCCGCGCGAATGCCCGAAGCGGCGACAGTCGCGAGCGCGGGCGGTGCGAGACTCCAGTTCCGGGTGAAATAATCGGACGGCTTGAGCGTGCCTCGCCGCGTTACCTCATCGATCAGCAACTGGCGAATGTCTTCCTGCCGGTCGTACACGACGGTCGCGCCGCGCACCATCGCGTACCCGCCGGATCCTTCGGCGCGATAATTGGAGAGCGCGATGGTGAACGAATCATTGTCGCGGACCGGCTTTCCCTTGTATGTCAGGCCGGTGATGCGGGTGCCGAGCGGCTTCGAGAGGTCGATCTGATAGTCGACGCCGGTGACGATTTCGTAGTTGTAGCCCGGGATCGACGGATCGGGCGCGACGCGCGCGGCCGCGCCCCCGCCCGTCACGCGGAAGTACATGGCGCTTCGCTCGAGAAATGCCCTGAGTGATTCGCCGCTCAAGCGAACGGCGCGCAGCGTGTTCTCGTACGGATAGAGCTGCGCGATTTTCGCGACGGTGATCGGACCCGTGGGAATTTTCACGTCGGTCGAGAACGTCGAAACCGAAGCGAGGTCCGCCCCCGAAGCGCGGCGCATCGTCTCCGCGACAAAATCCATGATCGGCGTGTCGGCGACACGCGCGGAATCGGAACTCCACGCGACGGTCGTGTTGCCGATGACCGTTCCCGCGAATTTGCGCGCGGATGCGAACCCGCGCTCCGATGCGGCGACCACCGGCGGCTCCTCGGCGTGCC
>DASYSH010000565.1:0-16540 GCA_036003525.1 Gemmatimonadaceae bacterium
ACCGTTCCATTGAAATCCGTGAACGGCCCCTCAGTGATCGCCACCGCCTGTCCAACCAGGAACGGAATCTCTTCTTTCGGAACTTCCTCGACCGTCTCGTCCGCAATGCCGAGCAGGCGATTGACCTCGTCCGCGCGCAACGGCTGCGGATCGCGATCTTTTCCGACGAACTTGATCACGCCCTGAATCCCGTTGATCGTGTGCAGCGTCTCCTGGTCGACGACCATTTCGACGAGCACGTAGCCGGGATACACTTTGCGCTCCACCGTCACCTTTTTGCCGTTCTTGATCTCGACGGCCTGTTCGGTCGGAACGAGCGCCTGACGAATCAGCCGCTCGGCCGCCGGAACCGGATCCGCATCGATCTTTCGCTGGATCAGGTTGCGCACCTTGTTCTCGTGGCCAGAGGTCGTCTGGACCGCGTAAAAGTGATGCGTCACCTCATCCTCCAAACAGCGACGGGATCCAGCGCACGAGTACCTGCTGCAGGATCACGTCCATCAATGCGATCACGCCGCCGATGAAGAGCGACAGCAGGATCACGCTGATCGAGAGCTGCCGCACCTGCGGGAAATCGGGCCACGTCACCTTCTTCATTTCGGCCATCACGTCGTGATAAAACGTGACAGTCCGCTCCGGAAGACTGGGCGGCTTGACCGTGACGTCGGCCACTTACTTCGTCTCCTTGTGGAGCACGTGCTTGTCGCAGCGCGGGCAATACTTTTTCCACTCGACGCGCTCGGGGTGCACGCGCTTGTTCTTTGTCGTGAAATAATTCCTGTTTTTGCAGTCACTGCAAGCCAGGATAATTTTTTCTCTCGGCATGATTCCTCAGACGGCAGACGGCAGGCGGCAGACGGCAGCCACCGCGAAATGCCAAAAAGTTTACGATCACTCGGGCTTCGGGCTCGCCACGGACTCAACTGCCGTCCGCCGTCCGCCGTCTGCCGTCTCCAAACAAGCACGCAATCGGGATTGAACCGATGACCTCCCCCTTACCAAGGGGGTGCTCTACCGACTGAGCTATGCGTGCACTGCCTTGCTGCGCCTACAGAGCGGGAGACGGGGCTCGAACCCGCGACATCAAGCTTGGAAGGCTTGCGCTCTACCAGCTGAGCTACTCCCGCGTTTTCGCCACACGCCTGCTCTCAGTCCACACTCGTCACCAGTCACACCGAATCCCGCTCCGCATGGTGGGGGAAGGATTCGAACCTTCGAAGGCGTGAGCCGGCAGATTTACAGTCTGCTCCCGTTGGCCACTTGGGTACCCCACCTCTCGATGCAAAAACGCCCAGCGGTGTTCTCTCACTCGTCGCCAATCGCCAACTCAGTTCTTCTCACTCGTAGCCCGTCGCTCAAAACAGCGCGGACAGCAAAGCTGGCGGAGGGAATTGCAAAAGTTCTCCGCGAGCCTCGTAAAGTAGGCGATTTCAAAGGCTTAGTCAATGGCCGCATCGGAGCGGCCCATCGCGCGCAGCTGGCTCCGCGCGCGGTCGAACAAAGAGCCCGTTGTCAGGATTGAACTGACGACCGCTCGATTACAAATCGAGTGCTCTACCGCTGAGCTAAACGGGCAATCCCATCCCTGAATCTCACACACCCATCACCTAACTCAAACCCCTCACCCCTCACTGACCTTCCCCCTCACCCCTCACTGATCTTCCCCCTCACCCCTCACTGATCTTCCCCCTCACCCCTCACGTAAGAATCGCCTCATCATCTTCTCGATGCGATTCCATCTGCCGCATGACCCTCTCGTAGTACACCCCTCTCTTCTCCATCAACTCCGCATGTCCTCCCCTCTCGATCACACTCCCATCTTCCATCAACAAAATCATATCCGCCCTCCGCACCGTCGATAACCGGTGCGCAATCACGAATGTCGTCCGCCCCGCGAGCAATCCCGCCATCGACGCCTGAATGAGCTGCTCGCTTTCCGTATCCAGATTGCTCGTCGCTTCATCGAGCACCAAGATTTGCGGCGCTTTCAAAATCGCCCTGGCAATGGCAAGTCTCTGCTGTTGTCCGCCGGAGAGCTTCACCCCGCGCTCGCCGATGAATGTTTCATACCCTTCCGGCAGCTTCACGATGAACTCGTGCGCGTTCGCGCGGTGCGCGGCGTCGATCACGTCCGCATCGGTCGCATCGTGGCGCCCGTACGCGATGTTGTCACGCACGGATCCGTCAAACAGGAACACATCCTGCTGCACGATCGCGAGCAAATCGCGATATGTCGTCAGCCGGAACCCACGGATGTCGGTGCCGTTCAGCAAAATTCGGCCCTTCGACGGATCGTGAAAACGCGCAACCAAATCCGTCACCGTCGTCTTCCCGGCGCCGCTCCGTCCGACGAGCGCCACCACCGCGCCACTCGGCACGGTCACCGAGAAATCGCGCACGACCGGCGTTCCCTCCCGGTACTCGAACTCGACTCCCTCAAAACGGATTTCCTTCACATCGCGCGGCGCATCGATCGCATCCGGACGATCCGGCTTGTCGGCGGGCATGCCGAGTATTTCGAACACACGCTCCATCGCGGCGAGCGAGCGCTGCAATTCGGAAAGTGAGTTCACGATGTTCCATACGGGATTCAGCAGCAGGAACGAGTACCACTGGAACGCCATGATGTCGCCGATCGACGCGCCGCCTTTGATGTTCAGGTAGCCACCGTACCAGACGATCACGACATTCACGCCGCCCATGAGCAGGCCCCACGACGTCCAGATCACCATCTCGCGGCGCTGCGCGAACAATTCTTTTCGCAGCATCGTGTGGCGGCCGCTCATGTACTCGAGCAGCTCGCGCACCTCGCGGCGAAACGCGCGCACCACGCGAATCCCGGAGAACGTTTCGCCCACGCGCCCGTCGATGATCTCCGCGTCTTTTCGAAGCGACCGATAGATCGGACGAATGCGCCGCGCCTGGATGAAGCTGATCAGCATAATGCCGGGCACGATCGCCATCGCGGTGAGCGCGAGACGCCAGTTCAGCGACATCAGAATTCCGATCGCCACGGTGAGCCGCACGATCGAAAGCAGCGGCGACACGATCGCGGTCTGCAGCAGTCCGGTCGTGGTGTCGATATCGCCGCTGAGTCGCGACAAGATCCCGCCCGTTTTCATCTCCCACAACTGCGGCAGCGGGAGGTTGAGCATCCGGTCGAACAGCGCGCGCCTCAGCGCAAGCATTACGCGCGTATTGAGGAGCCGCTGCCTGTAGTCCTTCCATGCACCGACCAGATTCGACGCAATGATGACGCCGACGAAAATCGCGCCGATGAGATTCAGTCGCGCGAGACGCGTCGCATAGTCGGCCGTCGTGTTCGTCAGAACTTTGTCGACGATATTGCGCAGGAACAGCGGCTCGATCATCTGCAGCCCGGCCACGGCGAGGGCGAGCACGATGAAGCCACCCACTGCAGGCGCGTGCGGCCGCAGCCAGCGGAGGTATTCCCGCACGAACTGCCGCCGGCCCGCGTGTCGTTTCGGTCCTCGGTCTTCGGACTTTGGTCCCGACGTCAGCCGCTTCTGATCCTGATTCAGCGCATCGATCCGGTGGTGCCGGTAATCCTCGATGAACTGCCGGTATCGCTGGCGCGACGATCGCGGTCGCTCGCGTGGTTTTTCGGAAGGCGGCTCCATGTGGCAGGAAGATGTCGACGAAATCACCCTCTACGGAAGAGCGCGCACTGGTTGTTACGAGCGTCGACGGGTACGTTCAATCACGCCGTGCTGGGTCGCGGTGGGCACGTCCCGGAGGGAACGTCCGGGCTCCACCTTGCGGAGGATATAGACCAGCATGATTTCAGTCGCCCTCATCGAAGACAATCGCATGGTCCGCGAAGGCATGGCGGCCCTGCTGAACAAGACGAAAGATTTCAAAGTCGTGGCGCAGGCGTCCGGCGGCGATCCCGCCCTCCTCAGAGATGCCGAGCCTGATGTTTTTCTCCTCGACGTGGGACTCTGGGACGATGACAGTCTCAGTCTCGCGGCAAAAATCAAAGCTGAGCATTCGGCCGCGAAGATCATCATCATGGATCTCCTCCCGTTCAACGAAGACATCGTCGACTTCGTGAACGCCGGCGTTTCGGGATTCATTCTCAAGGACGCGACACTCGACGATCTCGTGAACACGATCCGCTCGGTCGTCGCCGGCGAGCACGTCCTCCCGCCGCAAATGACGTCGTCGCTGTTCTCGCAAATCGCGAGCGACGCCGTCGTGAAGAGCCGCGCGATGGCGATCGACTCGGTCCGCATGACCGCGCGCGAAAAAGAGGTCGTCGGGCTCATCGGCGAGGGACTCAGCAACAAGGAGATCGCCTCCCGCCTCAACATCGCGACGCACACGGTCAAAAGCCACGTGCGAAACGTGATGGAAAAGCTCGCCCTGCACACCCGGCTCCAGATCGCCGCGTTCGCCCACAAGGCGTCCGACTAACGCTCCCCCTGGGAGGCGCTTGCGGCCCGTCGCAGGCGCACCGATCATTGAGCGCGGAACCTGTTCAGCGTTCCGGCGTACCACGCATCACCCCCCATACGGAGCATCTGATCATGCGTCAGATTCGGCCCTCGGTTCTGTTGCTCGTGTTCGCCGGCGCCTGCGCCACGACGTCGTCGGGCAAGCCGGTCGCCACCGAAACGACCAGCGCGTCGTCGACATCGAGCCTCGTCGTTGGAAGTTCCGCGATGGGCACGATGAACATCGGAACGACCAACAGCTACACGGCTGTGTCGGTCAGCGTCCCGGTTTCCCCGGACTCCGCGTTTCAGGTGCTGTCGCGCGCGTACTCGATGCTGGAGATCCCGGTCGCTCCGGTGAGCACGAAGCGCGCGGTCGGCAATGACGAAATCAAGATCCGCCGCCGCATCGCGGGCATTCCGATGCAGAACGTGCTCGACTGCGGCGAGAAAATGGGGCTGCCCAACGCCGAGACGTGGGACATCCATATGAACCTGCTCAGCTACATTCAGCCCGCCCAGGGCGGCGGCTCGCAGGTGTTCACGCGCATTCAGGCGATGGGCAATCCAACCGACCTCTCCAATCGCGACCTCACGCCCTGCTCCACCAAGGGTGAACTCGAGAAAAAGATCGGCGACCTCGTCCTAAAACTCGTCAACAACAAGTAGTCGCCGACGCCGGCGGACTGCGGGTGTTCGACAGCCCGATCTAGCGACGTAAAAAAACCCATCAGCCAGGAATTCTCATGCGTCGTTGCATGGTTCCGGTCTTTGTCGTGTTTGCCGCCGCCTCGCTCCAGGCGCAGGTGGTGGCGTCCGACACCGCATTTCCGCCCGTTCCGTCGTCGGTTCCAAAACTGCTGGCGCCGCTCGATCCCGCCGACTCGGGCTTCGGACAATGGCGCCGTGTGCCGATCGAACGGCACGACAAGACCCCGGCCGCATGGACGCTCCGCGCCGGCGACTGGGATTTCCTGATGGGCACGCCGCGCGCCATGGACGCGATGGACGCGAGCCAGATCATCGACACGACCCTCGCGAACTGCCGTCGCACGCTCGGGATTTCATCGCAGGACAGCGCAACATTTTCCAACGCGCGCCCGTGGGCGCCGTTCGATTCCGTCGCCGACGACCGCCCGGTGCTGGTGATCTCGATCATGCCGGTGCTGCGCAACTTCACCGAGTGCGGATTCAAGAACCTCGGCCGCCCCGCGATGATCCGGCGCGGCATGCGCTTCGTCACCTACTTCGCATACGACGCGTCGCGCGATCCTACCAGCGCGGTGCTCCTCTCGCAGTCGCGCGTCGTGAAACCCACGATGCTCTCGATCGCCCCGGTGATGGTGATGGCCGCCGGCGGCGTTCCGCGGCAGACGACGAACCAGCTGCGCCTCTATATCCCGTACGACGCGATCGCGCCGCGTATCACCGGCGACATGCCGCACGTCGAACTGCTCATCTGGACCAAGGCGGGCGGCGAACCGGACCACATTCCGCTGCCGAGCGACATCCTGCACACGGTGTGGTGGGAATATTTGCGGTGGCGCTCGGTGCGCATGGCCGAGAAGCAAAAGGCGATCATGGCGACGCCGCCGGCGCAGCGCCGCGTGATTGTAAAAGTGCCGACGCCGTCCGACAGCGGTGTGAAGACCGCGCTGCGGCGGCTCAATGAAGGACGCGACGTCGACGCGATGAACATCATGCTCGAGCGATTGACCGACGAGAAGCTCTCGATCAACGACCGGCGCATCACGCTGATGACGCTCGCGAGCACGTTCCAGGCTGATGAAGACACGCCATCCGCCGCGCTGGTCGCCAACGATCTTACCGGGCTGGATCCGTGCGCGATGAGCGGCACAGAACTCACCGGCGGCGCGGCGGTCGGCAACCAATCGTACACCGGCATGCGCAACGCAGGCGCGCTGCTCGACCACACTCGCGTCGGCGCCCGCTGTTTCTCCTACAAACCCGGCGCGACATTTTTGCGCGGGCTCATTCCGGGCTATGGCCAGTACAAGACCTGGTCGCACATCATCGGGTTGTCGACCGGGGTGCTCACGGTGACGATGGGGTACACGGCGTACGCCTTTTCACAGTCGGCGAACGACTGGTATGCGCGCTACAAGGCGGACCTCTCGGGGTACGCGCCGCGGAAATTCACGCAGGCGACCATGCAGCGCTCCAACGCGCAGGTTGTCGGCATCGCGACGGGCGTGCTCTGGCTCGGCTCGGCGCTCGAAGCCGAAATACAGGAGCGGGTGCACGCGTCGCGACTGAACGCCGTGCATGATTTCTGGTTCAAGCCGCTGCTCTCCGCCACGCCGGGCTCGAACGTCGTTGCGCCGGCGCTCGTCGGCGGCTGGAAATTCGAATTCCGGTGAGCCCGCAGCGATCTCCCGATGAGCGCCGCCGCGTGATGCTGCTCGCGGCAGGGGCGCTGCTGCTCTCGTTCGCGTGCGGCGAACCGTTCGTGCGCACCAATCCGTACGATCCGAACGTGCCGGTGACGATCACGCTCGACGGGCCGGATACGATTTTCAATTCGTTCGAGCAGGTGCCGTATATCGCGCACGCCGATCCGCCGGTCTTTCCGGACACGGCATTTTTTTATCAGTCGAGCAATCCGATTTTCCTGGAAGCGGCGCCGGGCAGTTTTTTCCCGTTGCTCACGACACTCTATCCGGCCGCATTGGCTGTTACGGTGACCGTCGGTGTCGGCGCGATCGACACGCAGCCGGCATTCGCGGGCGGCGGAGTCGGCGCGGCGCCGCATATCATCGCGTTCCGGCATTCGGTGACGAAAGTCATTTATCTCTCGCAGCGAATCAAACACATCACGCTTCGCTGCCCGGACACACACACATGTGACCCGCTCGCCGTTGGAAACACGTGGTCCGTCTGGGTCGATCCCACCGATTCGCTTGGCCATGAGATCACGGCGTATTTCAGCCCCGTGAAAAACAACCTCACGGGCGATCCGCTCGTCACGTACTCGGTTCGCGATCCGAGCATCGCGAGCGTCGTGCCGCTCGGCACGCGCGTCGGCACCGTGACCGCGCTGAAGCCGGGCACCACCTGGATCCTCGGTACGCGCGGGCCGTTGGTCGACTCGATGCAGCTGGTCGTGCACTGATGAGGACGCGCGCCGGACTGCTTCGCTCCGCGATCATCGCGTTCGCATTCGTTTCCTGCGAAGCGCCGTACGTGCGCACCAATCCGTACGATCCCAACGTGCCGGTCACGATTACCATCACCGGCCCCGACACGCTATTCAGCGCGTTCGAAGTCGGCACCTACACGGCCACGACGGCGCCCGCATTCCCCGACAGCGCCCTGGCTTGGCCCGGTGTCGGTGATCCGGGTCGCTCGACCGGCCTCCAGAACACCGGGCCGCCGCTCTGGCCCGCCACGGCGACGGTTCGAGTTCAGGCCGCGATCGGCGCTATCGACACCACGGTTGCGCACGCCGCCGGCAACTCGGTCATCGTCCAGACCATTCAGCTCTATCGCCACACGGCGGACAAGTCGGTCGTCGTGACGCAACGGCTCGTGCGAATTCCGCTGCGCTGCCCGGACGTGCACGCATGCACTCCGATTTCTGTCGGCGGCACCGATTCTGTGTGGGTCGACGGATTCGACGCGCTGAACCAGCCGTTGTACCGGCCACCGGGCACGCCGCTGAATCCGCTCAATGGAACGCCGATCGCGACATTCGTGCTGCGCGATCCGTCGATCGCGAGTTTGGTGCCAGTCGGAATTCGCGTGGTCGCCGTCAACGCACTCAAGCCGGGCACCACATGGCTCGTCGCGACGCGCGCGACGCTCACGGACTCACTGCAGATCGTCGTTCACTGACGTTCGGCCGGCGGCCGTGCGCTATTTCGGCTCGGCGGGCTTCATCCCGTGATGTTCCAGATGCGCCTTCGAAGCAAGATCCGCATGCTCCTGCGCGAGCGCCGTGTGCCCGGCCGCGAGAAGCGCCTCGTGCGCGGCCGTCTTGTGATCGCCTGAACCGTACGCGTTTTCTGCGGCGCGATGATGACGCGTCGCGCTTTCGTGGTGATACGCTGCCTGTCCGTGATGATGACCGGGATTGTGCGACATGTGCGTTCTCGCTGTTGATGGATGATCGCAGTCTCACACGGCGCCGCTGCGCGCGGAATCGGCCAAGCGGCTGAGTTTTGCACGATGCCGGAGGAACTACGCTCAACGTGCGATTCCGCGCCGCCGGCGAGAACACTACCGTCCGGTACGGAATGATGAGGCTCACGCTGCGCGGATTTCCCGCGGGGCGCGCGGCGTCACGCTCCAGACCCGGAGAACCTCATGCGCACGATCGGCCCGATTCAACTCCTCGCCACTCTCGCGATCGCGGCCGCATGCGGCTCGAGCGGCGACTCCGCCGCGGTTCCCGCGGCTTCACCGCCTCCGCCGCCGGCCGCGCAGCCGGCACCAGCGCCGGTTGTCGTCGCGCCCCCGCCGGTCGTCGAACAGCCGTCGGGCGTTTCACTCAGCGTGCGCTGGGATTCGCGCCCGCTCGACCGTGAGTATCAGCGCGAGCGCGCGGCACTCGATGCGCGTCATGCGCGCGAACTTGCACAGGCACGCGCCGACGAAAAAGCCGATGCGCGGGCGCGGCGTCAGGCCGAAGAAACACGCGCGCTCGAAGATCGCTACGAGCGCGGCAAGAAACAGCACGCGCGTACCCTGCCGCCGCAGCAGTAATTTTTTCGCGCACGGACCTTCGGTGTCCGTGCGCGCGCTGCGTTTTGTCAGGGCGATCGCGTGAAGTTCGCCTGGTAGCTCGAGTCTTTTCCCGGAACCGTCATGGTTCCGGTGAGCGACGCGCCGGCGACCACGCCCGTGAAACTCCATCCCTGCGCGATGCCGGTCGCGTTCGCGTCGAGGCTCACATTCGCATTGAATAATTTGCCGTGAATCGCCACGGCATAGCCCCAGTCACCACTTCCGCTGACCTTCGCGGTGGAATCGGTGAGTGACGTGTCGACCACCGTCATCGAGACCGGGGTGCACGGCACCTGCGGCTCGACGAGACATCCCGTCCACGTGCCGGCGATGGAGAACGAGTCGACGATGACCGGCGCGGTCACCGCCTTGGCCTTGGCGCCGCATGCTGCGGCGGCCGCGATCAATAGAAGTGCAATTGCGGATCGATGCATCCATCGAATACCATCGCCGCGATCGAAGGTTGCGCGACGTACCGCTGATAACCGGTTACGGCAGCGTGACCCATGCGCCGACTTGCACGGGTCCTGAGAGCTGACTTCCGAGCGCGACCGCTTCGGCCTTGAGCCGCGATGCAAGCGTGTCGATTTGAAGTTCCGCCGCAGTGGAGAGTCCGTACTGCTCGATGCGCGGAATCAAACTGCGCAAAGTTTCCGCGACCCACCCGTAGATGTATGAGTCCGGGCCGGCCACCATCGGCACCTCGGCCTGAAATTTCGGATACGTCAAACCCGCGTCGAGAAATGCGCGCGCGATGCGAATGCCGAAATCCGGAGGCGTGCCGCTGCGACGGAATGCTTCCGCCATCAGCGCCCACGATTTGCGCCAGAGGGGTGCTTCGGGAAACGCGCGCGGCGGCTCGCCGAAATCGATTTCGTGAAAGACCATCAGGCCGCCGGAGCGGACGAGCGCCGCGAGACGCCGCAGCGCCGCAACCGGATCCGGTTGATAGAGCAAGATGTAGCGGCCGACCACAGCGTCGAATTTCGACGCCGACGAATACTCGCCGACGTCGGCGTGCTCGAATGTCACGCGTGTGTGCGACGGAAACTGCGGCGCTCGCGCCCGCGCCTTTTCAATCGTCGTGAGATCGCGGTCGATCGCAACCACGCTTCCCGTTTGACCGACGATATCCGCGGCGAGAAATGCGACGTCGCCCATCCCGCAGCCGATGTCGAGGACGCGCATTCCAGGCTGCAGTCCGGCGACGTGAAAAAACTTTTCGGTCCATCCGCGAAGAATCGACGCTTGAAGAATGAGGCGCTTTTGCTCAGTCTCGGCGTTGCCGAGGACGTAGTCATGGCCGGACAACGGTGGATTCCTCCGAAAATGGGCAGCGGTTAATGTGCGCAAACGAAAACCCTCGCGTCAGCGTACTTTTCGAGGATCACCAACACGCATCCATGGAGTCGAAAATGAAACGAATCCTGATCGTTGCCGCACTGATTGCGACGTCGTCGGTGGCGAAGGCGCAGGCGGTCAACGTGACCTTGTCTGAATGGAAAGTCGAACTGAGCCGCGACACGGTGAAGGCGGGTCCGGTGACGTTCAAGCTGAAGAACGCGGGCTCGATCAACCACGCCTTTTATGTGCGCGGCGAAGGCTTCGCGAAAGGATCGAAGGAAGTCGCGACGGGCCAGGAAGCGCCGCTCACGCTGACGCTGAAGCCCGGGACGTACGAGGTGTACTGCCCGCTTGCTGATCTGTCGCACAAGATGGCAGGGATGAGCAAAAAGTTTGTGGTGGTGCCGTAGCAGTAGAGCTAGTCGCTAATTGCTTGTCGCTAATCGCTCACGGCTAGGCAGGAAGCTCAAAGCTCACAGCTTCGTACTGAAGCCGTGAGCTTTGAGCTTTTCCTGCCTAGCGGTGAGCAACACGCGGCCGGCGATTAAGCGCCGAGCTCTGCCTCCTCGACCGACCGGATCTCTCTATTTCGGTGGCAGGGCGTACACCAGCAATCCCTGCAGCGTGGTGAGCGCGACGTACTGACGGTCGCCGATTCGATAAGTGACCGGCGTCGCGCGCGCCCACGATCCCGTCTGCTGTTTCCACAAGGTTTCGCCCGTGCGCGCGTCAACCGCGTTGAGAAAGCCGCGCGGGTCGCCGTAGAACACGAGATCGCCCGCCGTCGCCATCGAGCCTCCGCAAAGCGGGGAGCCGAGGCCGGGCTCGTCGGCCTTCGTCTGCCATTTGATCTTGCCAGTGCCCGGTTCGATCGCCGTGGTCGTCACGAACGACTCTCTCGGGACCGCGTACGCGATGCCGCCATCGTAGCGTTCGCCAACGGTGTGCTCGCTCACAATGCGGCGGTACATGTTCGGCGAGTGCTGGCCGCGCACATAGAGCAAGCCGGTGCGCGGAGAGTAGGACATCGGCTGCCAATTCGCGCCGCCTTGAATTCCCGGCGCGATGCGAACGCCCGCGGCCGTCGGCGTGGCCCACATATTTTCGTGCGGAACGAATTCCTCCGACCGAACGATGCGCCGCCCGTTGCGCCGGTCCAGCACGTTCACCCATCCGGTCTTTCCGGCGTGCGCGATCGCCGGGACTCGCGCGCCATTCACGATCGCATCGACGAGCACCGTCGGGCCGGAGAGATCGTAGTCCCAGAGATCGTGCGGCACGGTTTGATAGTGCCAGCGATGCTTGCCCGTCTTTATGTCGACGGCGACGATCGAATTGCTGAACAGGTTGTCGCCGGGTCGCTCATGGTCATCGTAGTCCGCGCCGGGATTTCCCGTGCCGAAGTACACGAGTCCGAGCTCCGCGTCGTAGCTCGGCGTCGTCCATACCGGCGCGCCTCCGCGCTGCCATGCGTCGGAATATCTCGCGCTGTCAGCGCGTTCCCGCGCAATGTCGCGCGGCAGTGGATCGCCGTCGGGCGTGCGCGTCGTCCATGTGCCCCACCATCCACCCTCATCGGGGGAAGGGACGGTCCAGAAACGCCAGACGCGCGCTCCCGTTTTCACATCGTACGCATCGACAAACCCGCGAATCTCGAACTCACCCCCGGCCACGCCGACGATCACTTTCCCATCGGCGACGAGCGGCGCCATCGTAAACGAATATCCGCGGCTTCCCTCCGCGGCGCGCGTTTCCCACACAGGCTTTCCTGTTTTCGCATCGAGCGCGACGACGCGCGCATCGAGCGTCGCGACGAACACCAACCCGTTCGAGACGGCCACGCCACGGTTGTTGGGTCCGCAGCAGACGCGCATCTCCGCATTGCCGGTCGCGTTGAAGCGCCACAACTCCCCGCCGGTCGCGGCATCGAGCGCGAACACCTGCGGGCCGGGATATGTGTAGTACAGCACGCCGTCCACGATGATCGGGCTGCTCTCCTGCTTGAACAGCCCGTCGACGCGCGGAGGCGGAGCCGGCCGCGTATCGTGGGTCCACGCGAGCGTCAGGCTGCCGACGTTGGCGGTATTGATTTGCGCGAGTGGGGAGTAGCGCTGGTTCGTGTAGTCGCGGCCGTAGCTCCACCAGTCGTCGTCGGTGACGCGTGCGAGCGTTGCGCGATGTCCGCTCGCGCCGAGCAGGAGACAGGCAAGCGCAGGGAGTACGCGGCGCAGTGTCACCTGCGATTTCATTGCTAGCGTCTTACCTGTGTGATTTCGAGCAGCTGCTCGCGAACCGTCTTCGCCTTTCCTGCGCGTTCGAGCGCCGCCCACAGGTGCGCGACGGTTTCCGGATCGACGAGTCCGGCGGGCGAACCGACGTTCGGACCGCCGAGTTTGTCGCTCACGCGGAACGCGTCGACGGCTGCCACGACATCCGGCGCGTACACATTCGCGTTAGGACCGCGCGCGTCGATCAGCGGCTCGCCCTTGTGATAGAACCCCAGCGCCTGAAGCATCACCTTGAGCTGCCAAACATCGCCGCCGCTGAATTGCTGGAGCGTGCGATAGCCAAGCGTCTGCGAGATCGCGTCATAGATGCGGCGCATTTCTGCGACGGGCTCGGGATTCTCGCACACGGAAATATTCGTCGTGATGCCGTCGGTGCGGCGTGACATGCCCGCACGCCCATCGGCGACGATCACTGCGGCGGACTGGCGCAGCCCGTGGCGCTGATCACCGCCCTGCGCGTGACCGGCCGCGATCGCGTCGATCAGACGGTCCGCGAGATGGCGCGGCTGACCTTCGCTCGCCTCGAATGATTTCGCGACAGCGTCGAGGACCTCCGGACCGGTGAGCACGTTTCCCTGCGTCACATAATTTTTCCCGGAGCGCTGCCCCTTCCAGTCCTGCGGCGACGTTCCTGTGTGTTGCGCGGAGCGTCCGTGGACATCGATGACGCCGATCTGCCGGGACGCGGCGGCGGAGTCGCCGGCGAGCAAACGCTTGAGCGCAGCGTCCGGTGCTTCGCCCTTCGCGAGCGCATCGAGCAGTTCGTTGCCGTATTCGGTGCGCGTGCTCGCCTGCGTGGCGACGGCTCCGACGCCGGCACGAACCCACGGCACTCCGTTGCCCACGCACGGCACCCGCGTCGTGACGGCGACGCCGACTTCGCCGGTTCGCGGATCAATCGCCGCGATCGAAAACGTGTGGAAGACGAGAGAGTCGCGCCATTCCGCGGGCATCTGAGCCGAAAGAGGCGCGGCGAGCGCGGCCAGGAGAAAAAGAGCGTTCTTCATGATGGGAGCAGCGCGGGCTGGATTGGAGGCGGATGCCGTACAAAACAAAAGTGGCCGAATCGCAATCGATTCGGCCACTCCCTGAAACCAGCCGCGTGAAACCCGCGGCGAGGGACCCGCGTCGCGGGACCGCCTCGAATCAGACTCCGCCCGTGATCGTGTAGGTCACGACGCGCGTCGACGACGTCACGACGCCTGCTGCTGCCGTTGCGTCGAGCTGATACGAGAGCGCCAGCGCTGCTGCATTGAGCTTCGTGATGCCCGTGACGACGTTCACCGCGGTCGCGCCGAGTGCGGTCAGGCCCGTGCTGGTCGCGCCGGCCGGAGCCGTCAGGTTTGCCGAAAGGGTCAGGCCGGCCGGCATCGCGGTCGGGATGCTGGCGGTGATCGACGCGCCGCTCTGGTTCGTCGTGACGGACCAGGTGTTGCCCGAAGCGGTGACGGAAGTCGGGGCGCTGCCTGCCGCCGCGGCGTTGATGACGAGCGAGGGCGTTCCGGTGACGGCGATCTGGTTGATCGCGGTGACCTGGAACGTCACGGTCTGCGTTGCAGTCTGGGCGGAGGCGGTATTGACCGCAGCGAGAGCAACGAGGGCGCCGATGGTGATATAGGTTGCGTTCTTCATGGTGTATTTTCTCCGAGACTTGTTTGTCTGCGGTTTCCGGCCCCGCGATTCGGGGTGGACTTTTGAACCAAGCAGCGTCGCCTAGTCCAGGACCGCGTCATGAAGATGGCCACCGTCAAATTACAGCACGTTGCCGTTTCGATTACACTTTTGTAATATTGTGGTACGCCGAGAATGGCGCGAATTGGTCAAATTTTCGGAGTGCCTTAATGCGTGCTTTGGTAGTAGACGACGACCCAACCATACGTTTTCTGGTCAAGAAACTGCTGGAGGAGGGCGGGTTCGCGGTCGACGAGGCCGACACGGGGGAGGCCGGCCGCGTCTTGGCCATGGTGAACGAGTACGACGCCATCATCCTCGACCTCGTGCTGCCTGACGGCAACGGCATTCCCTTGGTTCAGGCGTTACGGCGAAAGAGTCTGGCGACGCCGGTGCTGGTGCTCACGGGCAATACCGACAAAGCGGCCGTCGTGCTCGCGCTTGATGCAGGCGCGGACGACTTTCTCACGAAGCCGATCGACTTCGACGTGTTCAAGGCGCGTATCCGAGCGCTCGTGCGGCGCGGCGGGGCGCGGCGGACGGAACAGCTCAGCGCGGGCAATCTCGTGCTCAACCGGCTGACGCGGATCGCGCTCGTTTCGGGCACGCCGCTGCACCTGACGCCGAGGGAGCTTTCGATTCTCGAGCATTTTCTGTTGCACACCAACGAAGTCGTCGCGCGCACCGACCTGCTCGAAAAGGTGATGGACATGTCGTTCGACCCCGGGACGAATGTCGTCGACGTGAACGTGACGCGCCTCCGCAAGAAGCTTTCCGGCGCCGGTGCATCGGTCGTCATTGCCGCGCGGCGCGGAATGGGATTCGTGCTTTCGGCCACCGAGACCGTGCCGGCCTGACGCAGTCATGAACCGCCGCGAATTTCTCGCGACCAGCGGATCGACTGCGCTCGCGGCGGGCGCGATTTCCGGCGGATTCAACTGGACCCTCGGCCGCGGCGCAGCCGATCACACGCTGCGCATCGCGCCGCTGAAGCTCGAGCTCGCGCCGGGAAAGATCGTCGAGACACTCGCATACAACGGCGTGGTGCCCGGTCCCGTGCTGCGCCTGAAACAGGGCGTGCCCGTGACGATTGATGTGCAGAATGATTCTGCGCTCGATGAGTTCGTGCACTGGCACGGGCTGACCGTTCCGCCCGCGGTCGACGGCTCAATGGAAGAGGGGACGCCGTCGGTGCCCGCGCACGGATCGCGGAGCTTCACCTTCACGCCGAATCCCGCCGGAACGCGCTGGTACCACTCGCATGCGATCGCCGGAAAGAATTTCAACCGGGCGTCGTACACGGGCCAATACGGATTCCTCATGATCGATGCGCCGGGCGATCCCGGCCGCCACGACCAGGAAATCTTTCTCGCGATGCATGACTGGGGCGGATACGTCACCGGCGGCGGCGATGGTTTCGAGATGGTCGGCTACAAATACTCTTCGATCAACGGCCGGCTGCTTGGCTTTGACGAGCCGGTCCGCGTGCGTGAGGGACAGCGCGTGCTGATCCATGCGCTCAACGCCAGTGCGAGCGAGTCGCACTGGCTCTCGCTTCCCGGACACCGTTTCACCGTCCTCGCGCTCGACGGCAATCCGGTCGCGAAACAGGCCACGGTGGAATTGTTGCGGCTCGATCCTGGCGAACGCGTCGATGCGATCGTCGAGATGATCGCGCCCGGCGTTTGGATCCTCGGCGACCCCCGCGACAATTTTCGCAACGCGGGACTCGGCATCGTGATCGAATACGCGGGTCGCGCGGGCAACGCCAAATGGGCGGCCCCCACCGAGTCGCGGTGGACCTATCTCGATTTCGGGCTGGAAAGCAAAGCGATGCCCGCCGCGGCAAGTCCGGTCGCCGGGGAAATCCGCCTCACGTTCCGGTCGATTTCCAGGGGACACGACGATTTCGAGCACTGGTCGATCAACGACAGGCAATATCCGCGCACCGAGGTCATTCAGCTGCGCGAAGGCTCACGCTATCGATTGATCATGGAGAATCCGTCAGCGGACGATCATCCGGTGCATCTGCAC
>DASYSH010000566.1:0-1768 GCA_036003525.1 Gemmatimonadaceae bacterium
TCAGGGCGGCCTGTTCGTGCGCATCCGCGGCGCGGGGGTGAACGCGAGCGAGACTGTTCGCCGCGCGCTGCAGAAGGAAATGCCGGGGGCATCGTATGTCACGATCACGCCATTCGGAGAAATCGTCGGTGGCCAGACAAAGTCGTGGCAGCTCGGCGCGAGCATGTTTCTCACCTTCGGAATTCTCGCGCTCGTGCTCGCCGCGGTCGGCCTGTTCAGCGTCATCTCGTACAACGTCGCGCAGCGCACGCACGAGCTCGGCGTGCGCGTCGCACTCGGCGCGCAGATGGGCGATCTCATCAAGCTCGTCGTAACGGAAGGAATGACGCTCGGCGCGGTCGGAGTGGGTATCGGAACAGCGGTCGCGCTGCTCGCCGGCACTTGGATCAAGCCGCTGCTGTTCGAGGAGTCTCCGCGCGACCCGATAATCTTCGGCACGGTCGCGTTTGTCCTGCTGGCCGTGACGATGGTCGCAAGCTTCATTCCGGCGCGGCGCGCATCGCGGGTGGATCCGAACCGGGCGCTGCGGTCGGACTGATGTTGTTTCGGCACTGATGGGGCGGCGACGGTTGAGATAACTTTGCACCATATGAAACTCAATCTCGTCGCCTCATTCGGCCTGCTCTGCGGCCTCGCCGCGCCCGCGCTCGCCCAGAAGTCGGTGCCCGTCACCAGCGAGCCCCACCATCATCTCGTCTACAAGAGCAACCGGCTGCGGGTGTTCCGCGTCGAAGTGCCGGCGCACAGCGCGACGCTGATTCACGAGCATGTCGTCGACTACTTCTGGATTGCCGTGGGATCGAGCGAATTCGTGAATGCTGCGGTCGGCAAGCCCGAAGCGCCGGTCGTCGCGGCCGATGGAAGCATTCACTACACGAAAGGTGGATTTTCGCATCTCGCCCGTGTCGACGGCGCGGTGCCGTTCCGCAACGTGACGCTCGAGCTTCCGCTGGCGCAGACGCATGTGCGGAATCTCTGCGAAGTGGTGCTGGCAGGCGAACCGACCGACTGCCCCTCGGCGATGCGCACTGCGGCAATGACCTACTCGGGCGGAACCGCATTCCCCGCCTTCGAAACCGATCAGGTTCGCGTGACACGTCTGACTGCCGGCCCTGACGAAGCGATTGAGATCTCAAAGAGCGAAAAGCCGCCGACGATCGTGGTCGTCGACAACATCGACGGCACGGTGCACATGGCGTGCGGCAAGACGCCGGATGCGCCGACGGTAACGTTGCACGCGAAGTCGGGCGATACGTTCCCTGGAAAAGCGGGCGAGCACTGTCTGTTGCACAATGCGGGGAAGGCGCCAGTGAGATTTCTCGCGGTTGAGTTCCGCTAGTTATCGCGAGCAACGACGCTGTTGACCTCCAATTCGGCCAGAGCTCGGCGTTCGCTACGCGCCACGCGCGGCGGCAAGAACGCGTCGCAGTGCTTCCGTCACCAACTTCTGGAACCCGACATCGCTCCAATAGTAGTTGTGCGAGAGCGGCGTCTTTGAGATCAGCAGCGGGCCGACTTCCATCGCGATATCGGTGATCACCGTGTCGTTCGGCACATCCCAGAGATTGCTCAGGGGATAGCCCAGCACGTCGTACGGATCGTACACGTTGAGCCAGCGCGCCGCCTCTGTCAGTTTCGCCGGGAGCGCCGGGCGCGGAAATCTCACGCACTCGTAGTGCGGCGACGGCGGAAGAAAAAGCGGGATGTTGCAGCCGAACGTAATCAGTCCGGCCAGTGTCTTGAGTTCCTGCGCCGGGCCTTCGCCGAA
>DASYSH010000567.1:0-1619 GCA_036003525.1 Gemmatimonadaceae bacterium
ATGTCGTGAGCGTCAGCGGCTGCGTGAGCGAAATTCCGAGCAGCTGCCTGAGGCGGAGATATGCGATGTCACGATTGCTCCTGGCCTGAATCACGACGGGACGCTGATTGTCGCGTGCGACGCGGGCGCGCAGCAAATCGAACTCCGCCGCTGATCCAACCGAGCGCGAGACCGTCGTCTGCTGCAGGGTGCGTTCGGCCTGCGCGAGCGTGCTGTCCTCGATTTCGACGAGCTTGCTGCTCGCGACCGCGTTGAAGTACGCCTGCGCGACATCGAGCGTGACCTGCGCGCGCGCGGCGTCGAGCGCGATCTCGGCGGTCGTGCGCGCGGCAGCCGCGCCGTGCGTCGCCGCGCTCACGCGTCCTGCCGTGAAGAGATTCTGCGAAACTGTGAGACCGAGAATCACCGTATTCGGCGCGGCGAAGATTTTTTCGATGTTCGCGAGGCTGCTTGTGCCGCTCGAGCCGGAACCGCTTCCCGATGCCGGTTTTGTCGTGGTATCGGTTGAACCGGAACCCGCGATCGCGGCGAACTGACTCTGAAGTGTGCGCTGATACGAGAGTGAGCCGTTTACCTGCGGCAGATATCCCGATCGCGCCTGATATTCTCCGCCGCGTGCACGAAGCACGCCCGCTTCGGCGGACTTCACGGTGTGGCTGATCCGGCTGCCCATACGGAGGGCATCGTCGAGCGAGAGCGCGCTGGGCGCCGTGCCCTGCTGCGCGCGCAGCGGCGCGACGGCGCCCGCGAGCAGCAGCATCGCGCCCGCGAGCAGTGCGCGGCGGCGTCCGGCGCCGCGGGTTTTGTGGATGGAGGCGTCGTAGCCGAGTGATTTGAGGCAGAGCGCGGCGTACATGCCGGGCGCGGCGGACGAAGGCTGGGGAAATGCGTGTGGCATCATGTCGCGTGCGATGGCGTCGTGGAAGACAGTGCTGATGAGCATGGATGTTGCGGCTTCGAGGTCGGCATGTTCGCCGACGAATCCGGCGTCGCGGAGGCGCTGGAGATATTCGCGGAGCGCGGCGTACGTGGCGCCCGCTCCCTGCGTAATGCATTTCGGCATGGCGGGGTTTTCTTCGAACTCGCTCATCGCCTTGCGGATGATCGCGCGCATCCCGCTGATGGCGCGGCGCTTGTGGGTCGCCCACTCGGTGAGCTCGGCGACCGGATCGACCGGTGCGTCGGGCAGCTGAAAGTGTGTCGGCTGCACACTGTGCACGCGCAGCGCTTCGAGCAGCAGCGCCGTCTTGCTTCCGAACAGGCGGAAGAGCGTCACTTCATTGACGCCCGCCTCCTGCGCGATGCGTCGCGTCGTGGTGCCGCGGAATCCGTGCTCGCCGTAGAGGCGCGCCGCGGCTTCGAGGATGTGGTCTTTGGTTGGTGCGCTCATGTGTCGTCCCGTGGTTCGGCCGTGGCAGTTCGCCGCGGATGCAAGTGGTCACTTGCATCGAAAGCAAGCGGGTGCTTGCACAGAACGCAACGGGGCGGGCGGAAGTTTCATTCGGAATGCGAAACATCGCTTGTCACTTTTCGGCCACCCGCGCCGTAGTGAATCCGGAGGCCGTGAATGAACTTCGTCATATTGTGCGTCGTGCTGTTCGGCGCGCTCATCCTGATTC
>DASYSH010000568.1:0-2441 GCA_036003525.1 Gemmatimonadaceae bacterium
GCGCGCGCGCGGCAGCCCTCTCGATGATTCCGACGACGACCGGCGCCGCAAAGGCGACCTCGCTCGTGATTCCCGAAGTGAAAGGGAAGATCGATGGCATATCGATTCGCGTGCCAACTCCGGACGTCTCTCTGACGGAACTGACGGTCGAAGTCGAGAAGGGAACGACCATCGCCGAGGTCAACGCCGCGTTCCGCGCGGCCGCGGAAGGACCGCTCAAGGGAATTCTGCAGTACACTGAAATCGAGCTCGTGTCTTCGGACTACATCGGCAATCCGGCGTCGTGCATCCTCGACGCGAAATGCACCAACGTCATCGACAGCACGCTGGTGAAGGTCTCGGGCTGGTACGACAACGAGTGGGGTTACTCGTGCCGCTGCGTGGACCTGCTCGCTTACATCGGCGCGCGACTGTAACCAGGCATCGATCGTGAACAAGCGAACCGTTCGCGACCTCGCGCCGTCGGAGATCCGGGGAAAGCGCGCGCTCGTCCGCGTCGACTTCAACGTGCCGCTCGACGGCGCGCGCATCACGGACGACACGCGCATTCGCGCGGCCATTCCGACACTGAAGCTCCTGATCAACGGCGGCGCCCGCGTCGTGCTGCTCTCTCATCTCGGACGGCCGAAGGCGAAGCCCGAAGCGAAGTATTCGCTTGCGCCGGTCGCGGCGCGCCTTGGCGAATTGCTCGGCAAGAACGTCGCGTTCTGCGCCGAGACCGATACCGACGCCGCGCTCGCTTCGACGAAGGCGCTCGCGGACGGCGACGTACTGATGCTCGAGAACACCCGCTTTCTTCCCGGCGAAGAAAAGAACGACGAGGCGCTGGCGAAATCATTCGCGCGTCTCGGCGACTTCTACGTCAACGATGCATTCGGCACGGCGCATCGCGCGCACGCGTCGACCGCGGGCGTCGCCGAATTTCTGCACCCCGCCGTCGCGGGCCTGCTCATGGACGCCGAACTCGAGTGGCTCGGCGCCGCGCTCGAGAAGCCGAAGCGTCCGTTCATCGCGATTCTCGGCGGATCAAAAATTTCCGGCAAGATCGACGTCATCGAGGCAATGATGCCGAAAGTCGACGGCATTCTCGTCGGTGGTGCGATGGCGTGCACATTTTTCAAGGCGATGGGCTTCGAAACAGGGACGTCGCTCGTGGAGCCCGATCGCGTCGAGATGGCGGAAGAACTGATCGAGCGCGCCGCGTTCCGTTTGACGCTGCCGCACGACGCAACCGTCGCGCCGTCGATCGAAGCCGGCGCCAAAGCGCATGCCGTGAAACGCGACGCGATTCCCGAACATGAAGCGATGCTCGACATCGGACCCGACACGGCGCAGTCCTTCGCGCGCGCAATCCTCGCCGCGAAGACAATTGTGTGGAACGGACCGATGGGCGTTTTCGAGACGCCTCCGTTCGATGCGGGCACGAAGGCCGTCGCGAATGCGATGGCCGAGGCGACGGCGAAAGGCGCGATCACCATCGTCGGTGGCGGCGACTCCGCGGCGGCGGTCGAACAGATGGGACTCGCCGCAAAGATGAGCCACGTTTCGACAGGCGGCGGCGCGTCGCTGGAATTCCTCGAGGGAAAAGAATTGCCCGGCGTGGCCGCACTCGACGACAGGAAAGGCAAGTGAAGCATCCCGTATTTGCCGCGAACTGGAAAATGAACCAGGCGCCCGCGGACGCGAAAGCGTTCGTCCGGCAATTTCTCGCGTATTTCCCGCGACAGCAGGATCGCCTGGTGCTCATTTTCCCTTCGGCGCTCACACTGCACGCGGTGACGGAGGCGCTGAAGGATCGCCACGATATTCAGGTCGGAGTGCAGAACATTTACTGGGAAGACAACGGCGCATTCACCGGCGAAAATTCCGCGCCGATCGCGCGCGCGGCCGGCGCGAAGTATGTCCTCATCGGGCATTCGGAGCGTCGTCACGTCTTCGGCGAGACTGACGAAGAGTCGGGCAAGAAAGCCGCGGCCGCGGTGCGCGCGGGGCTGACGCCGCTCGTGTGCGTCGGTGAGACAGCGGCGCAGCGCGAGGCGGGCGAGACGAACGCCGTCGTGATCAGACAGCTGCGCGCGGCGATGGCCGGCATCGACGCGCAGCATATCGCATCGTCGCTCGTCGCGTACGAACCGGTGTGGGCGATTGGAACCGGCAAGACCGCCACGCCCGCGGATGCGAGCGCGGTGCATACGATTTTGCGCGCAGAACTTCGGACGCTCACTGGAGAGCGCGGCGAAGCGGTGCCGATTTTGTATGGTGGGAGCGTGAACAGCGGGAATGCGATGGCGCTGCTTGCGGCGCCTGAGGTCGATGGGCTGCTGGTGGGAGGAGCGAGCCTCGATGCGGAGGGGTGGGCATCCATCGTGCGGGCGTGATGCCGTTGAATTGCGCTGGTAGGTCAGCTATTCTTCGAGGCTTACCTTTCTCCCCTCAGAAGT
>DASYSH010000569.1:0-2056 GCA_036003525.1 Gemmatimonadaceae bacterium
CTGACGGGAGTCGTCTCCGATCGATTCTTCGATATGATAGGAGTGAAGCCCGTGATCGGCCGCACCTTTCTTCCCGGCGAGGAAGCGGTCGGCGCGCCGCCGGTCGTCCTGCTCAGCCACGCATTCTGGATGAAACAGTTCAACGGTGACTCGTCGATCGTCGGGACAACGTTCACGATGAACGACCGGCTGCATACCGTGGTCGGTGTGCTGCCGCCGCTCCCCGGGTATCCGAACGAGAATGACATCTGGATGCCGGCCGGCGCATGCCCGTTCCGCTCCGCGCCGTCCATGATGAACGGACGTGAGATGCGGATGGTCGGCGCGTTTGCGGTCATGAAACCCGGCGTTGCGCTCGATCAGGTGCGGAGCGAACTCGCGACCGTCGGGTCGCGCTATCACGCGGCGTATCCCGCGGCATATCCCGATGCGCAGAAGATGCGATATACAGTGACTCCGGCGCGCGACGAAATGACCGCGCGCGCAAAGCCGATTCTCTATATGTTGATGGCTACGGCGCTGTTTCTGTTGCTCGTCGCGGTCGCGAACGTGGCGACGCTCTCGCTGTCGCGGCATCTGCGCCGCTCGCGCGAGCTCGCGCTCCGCGTCGCGCTCGGCGCCGGCGCGGCACGGCTCTATCGCCAGCTGGCGCTGGAGAGCCTGCTGCTCACGTTCGCCGGTGGCGTGCTCGGCCTCGGTATCGCCGGACCGTCGATCGGATTGCTGCGCACGCTGTCGACACAGTTTACGCCGCGCGCCGGCGAAATTCAGCTGAACGCGACGATCCTGCTCTTCGCGTTCACGCTCTGCGTCGCCATCGCTTTCGTGATCGCCGCGGCGCCGTTCGTGCAGGTCGGCCGGCGCAACATCGCCAACGCGCTCCGTCAGGGAAACACCGGCTCCACAGGCACGCGGCGTGATATGCGGCTGCGCGACGCACTGGTCACGGCGCAAGTGGCGCTGGCCTTCGTGATGCTCGTCGGCGCCGGTCTCGTCGCGCGCAGTCTCGTGAAACTCGAGCGGGTTGACGCCGGCATCGACGTGCACAACGTGCTCACGGCGCGACTCGCGCTCAACTTCACGAAGTACAATACGGGTGCAAAGCAGCGGAATGTCGCCGACGCCATTCTGCGGCAACTGGGCGAACTCGGCGGCATCTCGTCCGTCGCAATGTCCACTTCATCACCGCTGCGGACATCAGGTCTCAACGATGTTTCGTTCCAGATCGAAGGAATCCAGGGATCGACCGGATCACGGCAACCGCACGCCGACGCGACATCGATCAGTCCCGATTACTTGAAGACCGTCGGCGTACCACTGATTCGAGGTCGCGGGTTTACGCCGGCCGATCGCGACACGATCGACACGCCCGCCATTATCAGCGAGCGCATGGTCAAGGCGTACTGGGGAGGCCGGGATCCCATCGGCACGCGAATCACACCCGACAGCGGGAAACATTGGTTCAGCGTCGTCGGGGTCGCGGGCAATGTGCGACGGAGCCTCACCGATCCGGAGGTCACCGACGAGCTCTATATCCCGGTCAGCGTGTATGGCAGCAACGACTTGCGCGTATTCCTGCGCACGACCGGTGCGATGCCGCCGGTTGAAAAAGCGATGCGAACCGCCGTACACGCCGTTGATCCGCAGCAGCCGGTATCGTCCGTGCAGACACTCGAGCAGATGCGCGGCGCGCAGCTCGCAGAGCCGCGCCTCATCACTACGCTCGTCTCCGCATTCGCGGTTCTCGCGCTCCTGTTGACCGCAACCGGATTGTCGGGCGTGATCGCGTACGGCGTGACGCAGCGCCTGCCTGAAATCGGCATACGAATCGCCCTCGGCGCGTCGCGTGCCAGGGTGCTCGCACTCGTGATGCGCGACGGGCTCGTGATCGTCGTGGTGGGGCTGATCGTCGGATACGGTGTCGCGATGGGAGCTCGCGGGCTGGTGTCGAGCCTATTGTTCCAAGTCGGCGCGACGGACTTGACGACGTATGTGCTCGTATCGACGGTGATTCTGGGTACGGCGGCGGTCGCATGTTTCATTCCATCGAGGCGCG
>DASYSH010000570.1:0-6246 GCA_036003525.1 Gemmatimonadaceae bacterium
ACAGCGAGGGGCGCAGAGAAGTTCTCCGCGCCCCTCACCGTTTGCTCCTCGTCAAATTGCCGTTCACGCTTCACTCGTTCCCGTTGTTACGGAACGGTGACTGTCTTCCCCGCATCCAAATGATTCCAATTCATAATCGCATTGAACCCAAGGAAGTACGTCCCCTGCGTCTGCCATCTCCAATACGGACGAATCGCGAACGAAACGACATGTCCCTTCCCGATCGGTGAATCGACGAGCTGCACGCGGTTTGAAAGGCCGTCCATTCCCGCGAGCGCGCCGGAGAGCAGCATCTGTGTCGTGTCCGTCGGGAAACGCATGACGACGCGCGGCTGAGTCGAAGGATCCGCTGGCGCACCACCAAAGCCGCCGAAGCCGCCACCACCGCCCCCGGCGTCAGGAGCTGCAGCAGCTGCACCGGCTGCTCCACCACCACGACCACCGCGTCCGCCACCACCGCCGCCGCGGCCTCCGCGACCGCCGCCGGCCGCGCCAGCCGCCTGCGGTTCGGCTTCAGGTGCCGCGCCGCCGATCGTGATCGACGAAATCGGAACCTGATTCTCGCCGGCCATCGGTTGCGTATTCTGCGCGTACGGCGCCGCGTTGCCGCGACCGCCGCCACGACCGCCGACGTTGAGCACCGGCGCCTGGCTGAAGTACACGGGGAGTTCCTTGTCCGTGATGCCATAAGCGAGCGGACTCTTCATGTCCGTGATCACGCCGCGGACGATCGTGCCGCGTCCGAACAATGCCGCCGGCGTTTCAACCGTCACGCCCGGCGTGAGGTTGTATTCCGGGAACAGCGTCGACGTCGAGCCTTCCGTGATCAGCGTGCCGCCCTGCTGAACGAACTTGTAGAGATTCATCAGGCCGTCGATTCCCATTCCGCCCCGGATATCGTCGGTCGAATCGGGCGTGCCGAACGCCGGTGTCTCCGCCGTCTTCTTGTACGGCACAGGATCTTTCCCCGTCATCGGAACGCCCGTGACGTTCGACTGCGCGTTGCCGCCTGTGTGCGGATAAATCACGACGTCGTAATTCGCGCGAATGTTCGGCATGTGCGCGAGTTCCTTGTCGCCCATGTACGTGAACTTCACGCCGTAGGTCTCGAGCGCCGCGCGGACCCATCCTTCATCCTGCGTGCGATTCCAGCTGTGCAAATACAGGATGCGCGGAATCTCGAGGTCGTGCGTCTTCACCGTTGGCGCCGCGGCGAGCGCCCAGCCAGACAGCCCAAGCTTCTTGAGCTGCGGCTCGACGACCGACGCATTCGCGTTTGGAATTACGATCGCGCCGGCGCGGAAGTGATGGCCCGCCGCATCGAAATCATCTTCGGCGGCGGACATCTTCACGTCCTTCAGCGCGTAGCGGAACGTCACGATGTTGTTGTCGCCCGTGTGCTCGACGACGATCACCGGACCCGTGCCGGTGACTCCGCCGGGCGCCGTGACATGACCCTTCACCATCGTCATCGGCTGCGTGAGCACGCTCTTGTCCGTGATCGGCGTAATGACCACGTCGCGCAGATACTGGAATGTCCAGCCCGTGTCGTCGTACGGCGCCGGGTTGTCCTTCGGGTAGCGCTGGAGCGCGAAATAAATATCCGCGACGGTGCGGTACGGCTGATCGCCCCGGATGATATAATCGCCGGCCTTCACGTCGACATTGCCGGCCTTGAACGCCGCGTTCGCGGTATGGAACTCGAGGCCTTGATCCAGCAGTTCGTTCACCGCGTCCGCGGCGTCGGCCTTGCGTCGCTGCGTCGCGGGAATCAGCCAGCCGTACGTCGGGCCGTCGGTGCCCTTCGCGACGGCGCGCTTGCTCGTGAGCCAGTAATTTTCGAGGAACGTATCGCGGTCCTTCGCGACGCGGTTCAGCGCAAACAGAATCGCTGATTCCTGGATGTTCGTGTTGCTGCGCGGCCCCCACGCAACCACCGGCGGCGTCGGGTTCGGGCGGAACCATTCCTTGCTCTGCGTGATGCGCACCGTCGTGGTGTCGGGACCGTAACTCTGCACTTCGTAGAACCGGCCCACGGCGTTGTGCGCGTGTGCCACGAAGAACATGTAGTTCGGCACCCAGCCGTCATAGAAGCCGTACGTCCACACGCCCGGAACCCCGCGCTTCGTCATCTCGAGCACGTCATTCTCGGCGAGCGTCCACCACTGGTCGATGATGAGCGGATCGAGCTGGTCGTTGTACGGTCCGGTGCCCGTCGAGGCATAGAGCAGCGTCTGCGCTTCATGCAGGTCGTGCAGGATCGTCGGATGCCACTCGATGCCGAACTTTTCGATATTGCGCGTGAGCTGGAGGAACTGCCCCATGCCGTCGCGGTTGTTGTCGTGCTGCACATACTTGCCCCAGTACATCATGAGGTTGTTGCGCGACACGCCCGGATGCGCCTTGGAATAGTTGTACGCATCGACGACTTTCTCGCGTCCGTCGGTTTCCACGACCGGCGTGATGATCGTGATGACGTCCTTGCGAATCGCCTGAATGAACGGCGTCTCCTCGACGACGAGACGATATGCCAGTTCCATCAGCATCTCCGGACCGCCCGTCTCCGGCGAGTGCATTCCGCTCGTGATCCAGTAGATGGGCTTGGCGGTCTTGATGATCGCGCGCGCCTCAGCCTCGGTCGTCTTGCGCGGATCGGTCAGGCGCGCGAGCTGCTCTTTGTATTTGTCGAGATTCTTGATGATGTCTTCGCTGCCGACGACGAGGACGCTCATATCACGCCCTTCCTCGGACTTGCCGATCGTCCAGTATTTCGCGCGGGTCGGCGCGGCCTTCGCGATCTTCGCGAGGTACGCGTTCATGTCATCACTCTTGTCGAGGATGCCCCACGCGCCGATGATGTGGCCGAAATGCTTCAGCGGCGTCGGCACGGTCGCCGACGCGGGAAGATGATCGACGAGCTCGGTCGTGATGCGCGGGTCGCGCATGAACTCCTTGATCTTCTTCGTGTACTCTTCGTCGTTTTTCTGCTGCGCCCCTGCGATCCGCGCCGGCGCAATGAGCGCGGCGGCAACGAGCGCGGCGCCGACGATGCGATGGATGACTGCATTCCTACGGGACATCCTGCCTCCTGTTCGACCGTTTTTGAATCTGGTGGGGACGGCGTGACGCATCCTTCTGTTAACTCTGTTGCATCCCTGAAATACGCACTAGACGGGGTTTGAGTTGACCGAATCTACTTCGACAGCTGAATCACATCGTAGTAACTGTTGATGCGCCCTTCGCGGAATGCCTTGAGCTGGTCCATCATCGAGGCGAGAATCGACGGGCCGCGCATGCCGCCGCCGACGAATGCACCGCCGCCCCCATTGAACACCGCCCGGATGAACGTGCTCGACGAGTCGAGCGGGAGCGCCGCGACATTCCCGAAAAATGCCCTGCCGTCGGTGCTGTTGCCCCACAGATACTGCTCGACGTTCGAAAGATAAAACGCGGTCACGGTCGCCTTTCGATCCTTGAGATATTGCGCGACTGCTTTGATCGCCTTGTCGCCTGCGAAATTTCCGACGAGCGGGACGATCGCATTGTTGAGTTCCGCCGATCGCAGCGCGAGGTAGTTCGCCTCGTTCGCGATGTAGCTGCGGTGCACGCCGGCGCCGTCGTCGAGGACCATCAGCTGCGCATACGTCGGCATGCCACGGCCGTATCCGCCGAACCCGCCGCGCGCGTTTCCGAAATTGTATGTGAGATTGGGCCCGGCGGCGTTGAACGCCGAATAGACGTACTCGATTCCGGCGAGGTCGGAATCGCCGAGCGCAAAGCCGTGGTGCTTCGTGAGCCACTCGCGAACGTCCTTGAGATTCTTCTGATACAGCGAGTCGCTGGTTCGCACGGATTGGTACGCGTTGAGCATGGCGTCAGCGCTCGACGCGGTGTCGAGGCCGGCCGGACGCGGCCGCGAGAACAGCCGCGAGAGAAAGTCGGCGCGATTGTCGGACATTTCGATGATCGCCTTGTACAGCAGATGCTCTTCGAGATTTCCGCGGCGGATATCGAAAATGAAGGAGAGCTTCGGTTTGATTCCGACGATGTATGTGAAGTTCTGGTCGGGTCCAACGCCGAGGTAGATGCCGCCGGGCTTCGTCGTGGCTTGAAGCGCCGGAATCACATATTGAAACGCCATCTCGTTCGAGACGAAGTTATCCGACCGGAAGTAGCCGCCGGGCTCCGAAAAATCCGTGATGAGCTTCCAGAATGTGCTGTCCGCGAGGCGCGCCGGAATCTCCTGCGCTTCGGACCGGAGCGCTCCGAGCGCGAGCACGGCAAAAATCAATTTCTTCACGTTCTTCACTTCTCCTCCTGAGATGTTCGATGCGTCGTTGGTGCGATGGAATGCTCGACACCCGACTATTACGCATTCGGTTCCCGTATTCACTTCGAGGGATCATGCCGCATCTTGAGCAAATCGACAATCGGTGGCGCCGCGCGAAGAAGGAATGCATCGCGGTCATCGAGACCCCGAAAGGGCGCCGCAACAAACTCAGTTACGACGAAGAACTCGACGCGTTCCGCCTGGATTTCATTTTGCCGAAAGGCATGACCTTCCCGTACGACTTCGGATTCATTCCCCGGACGCTCGCGCCCGACGGCGACGCGCTCGATGTGCTCGTGCTGATGGAGGAGCCCGCCGATGTCGGGTGCGTCGTGCCGGTGCGCATCGTCGGCATCGTCGAAGCCGAGCAGCGCGAAGGCAGCAAGCGCTTCCGGAATGATCGCGTGCTCGCCGTGTCCGTCCATTCATTTCAGCACAGCGGAATAAAAAAGGCCGGCGACATCGATCAAACGATTCTCAATCAGCTCGAAGAGTTTTTCGTTTCGTACAACAAAGCGCGCGGCCGCGGATTTCGCGTCAAGGGTGTGCACGGTCCGAACCGAGCGGCCGATGCCATCGATGCGACCCACCTCACCTACAAGAAAAAGCATAAATCCTGAGCGATGATATCATGACAATCGCATGACACGGTCACATTAGAGGTCTAACCGCAGGTTGGACCGTGCGCGAGATTCGTCTGCGACTTGCCACGAAGCATCCTGCCGCGATGATGCGAAAACGGTCCGCTTCGCTGGACGAAATGATTATCCCCCACCAGGATCGCATCATGATCACACTTGTCCGCAAGGTCGTGCAATTCGCGCGGCCCCTTTTTGCCATCACGATGTGCGCGACCATCGCGCACGCGCAGGCGACCGACACGGCTGCGGCGGGACGCGCTGGCCGCGGCGGTCGCGCGGGACGGGGCGCCGCCGGAGCGGGCCGCGGTGCGGCAGCAGCCGCGCAGGCAGCCGCGCGCGAAAGCTCCGAGATCAATCGCTCGAGCAATCCGCTCCTGCAGTCGATTCGTTTCCGCTCCATCGGCCCCGCGTCGATGGGCGGACGCATCGACGACATCGAAGTGTCCGAGAGCAACCCGAACATCATCTATCTCGGCTACGCGGTCGGCGGTGTATTCAGGTCGGTCAACAACGGCACGTCGTTCGAGCCGGTGTTCGAGACCTACGGCTCGGCTTCGATCGGCGCGATCGCGATTCACCCGACGAATCCCGACATCGTCTATGTCGGCACCGGCGAGGCGAACAACCGCCAGACGGCTTCGTTCGGCGACGGCATGTACAAGACGGTCGACGGCGGAAAAACCTTCACGCATATCGGGCTTCGTGAAACGCAGACGATCGGACGCATCGTGATCGATCCGCGCAATCCGGAAGTCGTCTACGTCGCGTCGCCGGGCCACCTGTTCGGACCCAACCCGGAGCGCGGCATCTTCAAGACGACCGATGGCGGCAAGACGTGGAACAAGATCAAGTACATCGACGAGAACACCGGGTTTACCGACATCGTCATCGATCCGTCGAACAGCAACACGCTCTACGCCGCGAGTTATCAGCGCCGCCGCACGAGCTGTTGCTTCAATGGCGGCGGTCCCGGCAGCGCCGTGTGGAAGTCGGACGACGCGGGCCGTAGCTGGACCAAGCTCACGAGCGGCTTGCCCTCGGGCACGTATGGCCGCATCGCGCTTGGCGTCGCGGCATCGAGCCCGAACGTCGTGTACGCACAGATTGAAGCCGGCGAGAGCGGCAGCGACCTCCGCGGCCGCGGAGGCGCCGATGTTCCGACGGAAGCGGCTGCCGGCGGCGGTGGTCGTGGCCAATTCGATTGGTGCAACAACGGCGGACCAACCGGTGGATTTCCCGCGGCAGCCGGGGGCCGTGGTCGGGGCGCGGCGCCCG
>DASYSH010000571.1:0-3354 GCA_036003525.1 Gemmatimonadaceae bacterium
GAAGCATTGGAGTGAAGCCCGCCGGTGAGGACGGAACGTATTTCCAGTGGTGGAACATGCGCCGCACGCGCATCTCGACCGTTTCGAGTTCGGTGACACTCGACGGAAAGCCGGTCGCACTGTGGACGGCGGTTTCGCCGACGTCGAATCTCGCCGGGGACGTGTCCGCTCAAACCGTGTTCGTCGGCGACGGGCGCGACACGACAATCGACGTGAAGGGAAAGATCGCCGTGGTGATCATGCAGCCGCCGACCACCGCGCTGCGCACCACGACCAATACATATGAGTACCGCTACGCGCGCGCCGGGATCACCGCAACCGGCAATGCGCTGACGCGCCGCGGCGCAGCCGGAGTCATCGTCGTCGCCGATTCGATCGCGGACATTGCGTACGACGGCGTGTGGAAAATCCAGGAACGCGGCGCATACGATGTGATCGGCGGCGTTCCGCGGAATGCGCCGACGGCGGCGCCGGCGCCCGCGCCGCGCCTCACCGGCGCGCCGATACTGTTCGTGCACCGCGCCGCGCTCGGCGCATATCGTGAGAACGGGCACAACGTCGAGATTCACCTCCGCGTCGAGAGCTTCGAATCGCCGTCAGTGAATATCATCGGTGTGGTGCGCGGCTCCGATCCGAAACTCCGAAACGAGTACGTGCTGTTCAGCTCGCATCAGGATCACGACGGTGTGCGCTTCGATGTGAACGGCGATTCCATATGGAACGGCGCCGACGATAACGCGAGCACGAGCGTCGCGCTGCTCGCGATCGCGCGCGCGTTCGTGCAGCAACCCGGGAAGCGATCGGCGCTGTTCGTGTTTCACGGCGCGGAAGAACGCGGACTCCTCGGCTCGCGCTACCATGCCGCGCATCCGGTTGTGCCGCTCGACAGCATCGTGGCGGTGCTCAACGGCGACATGATCGGCCGCAACAATCCCGATTCGGCGGCGCTGCTTGGATCGCAGCCGCCGCACAGGAATTCCAGTGAGCTCGTGCAGATGGCGCTCGACGCGAATGCGATGACCGGCAAGTTCATCATCGATTCGCTCTGGGACCGTCCGTCGCATCCCGAAGGATGGTATTTCCGCAGCGACCACGTCCCGTATGCGCGCCTCAATGTGCCCGCGCTGATGTTCTCGACGAATCTGCATCCGGATTACCACACCCCGCGCGACGGGCCGGAGAATATCAATTATCCGAAGCTCACGCGAATGACCAAATGGTTCTATATGACCGGATGGATCGCCGCGAACGCACCGAAGCGTCCGGCGATCGATCCGGGATTCAAACTGGAGCGATAGTGATGCGTCATCGGAGAATCCTGACCGCCGCACTCGTCGCCGCGGGCGTACCGATCGTCGCGCCTGCGCAGTCGGTGACACCCGCCGTGCGAACGTGGCGCCAGCAGCACGAAGCGGAAATCGTGCGCGAACTTGCCGATCTCGTTTCAATTCCCGACGTCGCGCGCGATCATCCGAACATTCTCAAGGCAGCGGAGGCCGTCCGGGCGATGCTTGCGCGGCGCGGGATCAGCGCGCGCATTCTCGACAATGGCGACGCGCCGCCCGCAGTGTTCGGTGAGCTGCGCACACCGGGTGCGACGCGCACGATCGGACTGTACGCGCACTTTGACGGGCAGCCCGTGAATCCGCCGGAATGGTCGACTCCGCCGTTTCAGCCGACACTGCGCGCGGCGCCGGGTCCGGACGGTTCGCTCGGCGCTATCCAGTCCATTCCATCGAGCGGTCGCGTCGATCCGGAATCGCGTCTCTACGGTCGTGGAACGGGCGACGATCGCGCGCCGATCGTCGCGATGCTCGCGGCCGTCGATGCGCTGCGCGCGACGGGCAACAAGCCGACCGTGAATTTGAAATTCTTTTTTGACGGCGAGGAAGAAGCGGGCTCGGCGCACGTGCGCGCCATTCTGGATCGCGAATCCGACGCGATGCGCGCAGATGTATGGCTCTTTTGCGACTCACCCATGCATCAGAGCCGCAAGATGCAGATCGTCTTCGGCGCGCGCGGCGACATGGGTCTGACGATGACCGTGTACGGGCCGTCGCGGGCACTGCACAGCGGCCACTATGGAAACTGGGCGCCGAATCCGGCGTCGATGCTCGTCGACGCGGTCGCCACGATGCGCAGCGGTGACGGCACGATCCGCATCGACCATTTCATGGACGACGTGCCGCCGATCTCCGCGACCGACCGCGCGGCGATTCACGCTCTGCCTGTGATCGATGACCAGCTGAAGCACGAACTGCTGCTCGGCGGCACCGAAGCCGGCAACGCCTTGCTCGCCGAGCGCATCCTGCTGCCCGCGGTGAACATTCGCGGGATGACCTCCGGCCAGGTCGGCGCGCTGGCGACGAACTCGATTCCGGTCGACGCGAGTGCGTCGATCGATTTCCGGCTCGTTCCAAACCAGACCCCGGAACACGTGCGCGAACTGGTGGAGGCGCACCTGCGAGCGCGCGGCTGGTTGATCGTGCATGGTATGCCGGCCGATTCCGTCCGGCTCGCGCATGATAAGGTGATGCGCCTCGACTGGGGCGGCGGCGGCGCGCCGGCGGTGAAGACGTCGATGGATCTTCCGGTATCGAGAGCGCTGCGCTCGGTCGTGACCGAGGCCATCGGCTATCCCGTGCTCGCCGCGCCGATGATGGGCGGCAGTCTTCCGATCGACATGTTCGCGAACGTGCTCAAGGTTCCGCTGATCATCGTGCCGATCGCGAATCACGACGACAACCAGCACGCGAAGGATGAAAACATTCGCGTGCAGAATATTTACGACGGCATCGAAGTCTTCGCGGCGATCATGACGCGGCTCGGGCCGGCGTGGAGCGGGGTGGTGCCCTAAGCCGTTTCCTGCGGGCCGACCGACATGTTGCGCCCGCGCTTCTTCGCCTCGTACATCCGGCGGTCGGCCGATGAAATCAATTCGCCGGCGGTGTCGCCGTCCGCCGGCCAGCCCGCGATCCCGATGCTGATCGTGACTTTCATGTTCGCCTGTGATGTGCGCGCTTTGTGTTTCTCGAGGGGAAGCGCCGCGCTCGCGATCGACTCGCGAATGCGCTCCATGCGCATCATTGCCTGCGCCGCGTTCGATTCGGGGAGCACGACGACGAACTCCTCTCCGCCGTAGCGCGCAACGAGGTCGGTGCGGCGCACCGCGGTTTCCAATTGCTGCGCGACATGCTTGAGCACGCGATCTCCGGCCGCGTGTCCGAACTCGTCATTGAGATGCTTGAAGTGATCGACATCGACCATCGCGACCGTGAGCGACGATTTGTGCCGCGTCGCGCGCGCGAGTTCGTTGCGCAGATAGTGATCGAGAAAGCGGCGGTTGAACGCGCC
>DASYSH010000572.1:0-4913 GCA_036003525.1 Gemmatimonadaceae bacterium
CACGAGCAGCGCGCTGATCGTGACGAGCGTGCTGATCACCACGACGGCGCCGATGTCGCCGGTGATGTACGAGAGGATGCCGAGCGCGAGCAGGACGCCGATGAACGGATTCCAGAATGCGTGCGCGAGCTGGAAGTACCAGGTCGGCGGCGCTTCGTGGGCGACCTTGTTTGGCCCGTACTGTTCGGTGCGCTCCTGCGCGGCGGTCTCGCTGAGTCCTGAGCGTGAAACGCCGAGCTGCTCGAGCACACCGTTCGCCGGAAGCCGCGCGAACTCTGTCAGCGCGATGGGCGCGCCGTTGGTTGTGTTATTGATTTTCATTGATCTCGTCTCCGCGTCATGGCATCGCGCCGCCACGGGAAGGGAAACAGTTGCAGAGTCGAGTCGGGCGTGATGATGCCTTCGCCCTGTCAGTCGGTCCGTCTGAAAAACTCAGGACCTCACCCCGCAATCGTATCCCGAACCGGCCGACACGACCGACTAGTATCTCCGTCCATTTGGGGCTCCGTTGTTTGTCGCGCGGCACGCCGCATTCATTTCAACACGCGTCGAGTGCGCTCATTCGCTACGACACCTTAGCGATTGGGCCAGACGACTGTCAACCCTGAATAACCGATTGAAAATCCCGAGCTAATCACGGGCGCGGGAGCGAGCTACCTTATGCTGCATGCCCGCCGGCCGCAAAACCATCCTCGTCATCGACGACGAACAGCAGATCCGCCGCGTGGTTTCGCACGCGCTCGGCGACGATGGCACGCGCATCCTCGAAGCCGGTACCGCACGAGAGGGACTCGATCTCGCCGCGGCGGAACAGCCCGATCTCATCGTGCTCGATCTCGGCCTTCCCGATGGCTCGGGCGAAGAGACGTGCCGCCAGCTGCGCAGCTGGACCCAAGTGCCGATTCTCGTCCTCTCCGCGCGGCATTCCGATGCCGAAAAGGTCGCGCTCTTCGACGCCGGCGGTGACGATTATGTTACAAAACCGTTCTCGCCTGCGGAGCTGAAAGCGCGCGTGCGGGCGCTGCTCCGGCGTGCCAGGGCCGGCGCGGCGGCGAGCGCAACCACGATACGACTCGACGATCTGGAAATCGATCTCGACAAGCGGATCGTGAAACTCGGCGGATCTCCGGTCCACGTCACGCCGATCGAATGGGAACTCCTCGTCGCGCTCGCGACGAATCCCGGCCGCGTGATGACGCATCAGCAATTGTTCACGGCCGTGTGGCGCGGGCGCGATCATGGCGACGCACAGCAATATTTGCGCGTATACGTCGCACATCTGCGGAGAAAACTCGAGAGCGATCCAGTGCATCCGCGGTTCATTTTCACGATCCCTGCAATCGGATACCGGTTCGGACCGTGAGCCCGCTTCAGCCACCCCGCGACAACTCGATGCGGATCGCCATCGGCGGCATCGCCGTCGGCGCGGCGGCGTTTCTGCTCGTCGATTGGTTTTTGCTGCCGCCGGTCCACACACTGGTCGTTGCGAACCCGTTCGACTGGCTCCTGCTGATCCTGTTCTCGCTGACGAGCCTCGTGATCGCGCTCCTGGTGCATCGCAAGCGCGAGGCCGCGCGGCTCGAGGCGCTGCGCGAAATCGACCGGCTCAAGGACGCGCTCCTCGCGTCGGTGTCGCACGACCTGCGAACGCCGCTGACGACGATCAAGGCGCTCGCGCACGAACTGGGGGCGCTGGGCGACGAGCGGTCGCAGATCATCGAAGAGCAGGCGGACCGCCTCACGCACCTCGTGAGCGGGCTGCTCGATCTCTCGCGCTTGAGCGCGGGCGCGATGCCGCTCAACGTGGAGATCAACGCCGTCGACGATCTTCTGAGCGCCGCGCTTCAGGACATCGAGGCGCACGCGGCCGACCGTTCGATCGTGCCGGAGCTTCCCAAAGACGGCGTTATGCTCGTTGGTCGATTCGACCTCGCGCTCTCGATTCGAATTCTCGTGAACCTCATTGCGAACGCGATCAAATATTCGGAGCCCGGCACGACGATTCGCGTCCGCGCGAGGCGGCGCGAAGACCGGCTGCTGCTCAGCGTGGAGGACAGCGGCCCGGGTGTTCCGCCGGGTGAGGAAGAACGGATTTTCACGGCGTTCTACCGTCCGGCGGGCGCGCGCCCCGACGCGGGGAGCGCAGGTCTCGGCCTCGCGATCGCGCGGATGATGGCCGAGGCGCAGGGCGGGGCGGTCTCGTACGAGCGGGACGATGGAGGGAGCACGTTTACGCTCGAACTGCCCGCGGCCGAACTAAGAGACCTATAGAGCGCTGCGTCTTAACGAAATTTTAGCGCTGATCGCCGCCGCCTTTGTGCGGTCTTCACATCGAAACACCCATCGTCCAGCCGTTCCCGAATCATCTCACGGCGGAGTGGATATGCGCGTGTTCCGTGCAGTCGTTGCAATAGTCATCGCGATTTTGCCGTCGCTTGCGTTCGCGCAATCGGATTCTGCCAAGGTCGCGGCGAAACCGGTTCCGTTCGACTGGGCCGACTGGACGTGGCTCAACGGAAACGCGCGCACGAAAGATTCGCCGCTCGACACGAAGTACTTCACGGGCGAATTCCGTCTCGACGCGACGTACATCTACGACTTCAACAACCCGAAGGATCACACGCTGTCCGGCTCCAGCGAGTCCGGGCGGACGCAGGAACTGCAGGTGCAACAGCTCGGCATCGGCGGCGATTTCCATGTCGACCATGTTCGTGGCCGCATCATGACCCAATTCGGGATGTACTCGACGATGACGCCACGGAACGACGCAAGTCCTGCGCGTGGCCAGTGGAATCTCGCCGATGCGTACCGCTACCTGTCCGAGGCGTACGGCGGATACCACTTCGATCACGGCAACGGGATCAATGTGGACGCGGGCATTTTCATGTCGTACGTCGGGCTGTTCAGCTACTACAACTTCGACAACTGGGCGTATCAGCCTTCCTACGTCTCGTCCAACACGCCGTGGTTCTTCAACGGCGTCCGCATTCAGACATTCCCGACGCAGAAACTCAAACTCGAATATTGGATCGTGAATGGCTGGCAGTCGTACGGGATGTTCAACTCGACGCCGGGACTCGGCATGCAGATTCTGTACCGGCCGACGTCCCGCATTTCGGTTCTCTCCAACGACTACTGGGGCTATGACACTCCGGGCAATTCGGCGCGGATGCGTATTCACAGTGACAACAGCATCGAAGTCAAATATTTCGAGGATTCGACGCGCCGGCTGAGCAAAGCGGCGTTTTCCGTCACGGCGGATGCCGGCTGCGAAAACGGTGGCGGCGTCTCATGCTCGAGCGGAACGACCGCGGCTCCGGGACAATATTTCCTCGGCTTCATGGTCTACAACCGGCTTTGGTTCGACAAAGACAAGTACGGCGTGACAATCGGAGGCGGCGCGATCGACAATCCCGGCCGCTATCTCGTGCTGCTGCCACCGATCAACGGCGCGACGGCAGTGACCGGGTCGCCCTATTTCACGGCAAATCCCGGCGACCCGTACCATGCGTGGGATGCATCGCTGACGTTCGATTACATGCCGAGTCAGTTCTGCACGATGCGATTCGAGTACAACTACCGCGCGGCGAGTGTGCCGTATTACTCCGGACCCGGCGGCGTGACACCGCCCGGCGGGAACACAGGAACACCCGCCACGCCGGTTGCGAATTGGAATCCGGATCTTCGCAAGGCCGAGAATCGCATGTATCTCGCCATGCTGATCAAGCTGTAGTGCCGTGGCGAACCTCTCGTTCAAGCGCTTCCTGATCGGCAAGCCGCTCTCCAATGAGCGGCTCGAGCACGAGCGTCTCAACAAGAAGACGGCGCTCGCGGTCCTCTCATCCGACGCGATTTCATCTGTGGCGTACGCGACGGATCAGATTCTGTTCGTGCTGGGCGGAGCGATCGGAGTCGCCGCGATCCAATACGTGTTTCCAATTTCGGCTGTTATCGTCGGCCTGCTGGTGCTCGTCGGAATCAGTTATCAGCAGACGATCCACGCGTATCCTGGTGGCGGCGGTTCGTACACGGTCGCGAAAGAAAATCTCGGCCAGCGCGCGGGATTGATCGCGGCGGCCGCGCTGCTCACGGACTACATCCTGACCGTGGCCGTGTCGGTGTCGGGCGGCGTCGCGGCAATCACGTCGGCGTATCCGGCGCTCGCAACGTACACGGTTTCGATCGGAATCGCGGCGATCGTGCTGCTCATGGTGGTGAACCTTCGCGGCGTTCGCGAATCGGGAGTGGCGTTCAGCATTCCGACGTATGCGTTCATCGTGATGATGCTGGCGCTGATCGCGCTGGGATTCTGGAAATTGCGAAACGGAGTCGCGCCGTCCGCGACGGCGGCGCCGCTCGACGTCGACCCCTCGACCGCACGGCACGGATTCCCGGCAGGATACGCGCTGCTCTTCCTGCTCCTGCGCGGCTTTGCCGAGGGCTGCGCCGCGATGACCGGCACCGAGGCGATTTCAAACGGCGTGCAGGCGTTCAAGGCGCCGACGCAGCACAACGCGGCGATCACGCTGTCGTGGATGGTCGCGATCCTCGCGACGTTCTTCCTCGGCGTGAGCTACATGGCGCACCAGTACGCCGTGATGCCGACGACGGCGGAGACCGTGCTTTCGCAGCTCGGTCACCACGTATTCGGCGGCGGTCTCGCGTACTACGCGCTGCAATATTCGACGTTCGCGATTCTGGTGCTCGCCGCGAATACAGCCTTCGCGGACTTTCCGCGGCTCGCGAATATTCTCGCGACAGACAAGTTCATGCCCAGCCAGCTTGCGGCGCGCGGCGACCGGCTGGCGTTTTCGAACGGCATCATCATGCTCGCGCTGATCGCGATGCTGCTGGTGTGGCTGTTCAAGGGCGACACCAACGCGCTGATTCCGCTGTACGCGATCGGCGTGTTC
>DASYSH010000573.1:0-2702 GCA_036003525.1 Gemmatimonadaceae bacterium
ATCGCGAACCTGACGCTGCCCACAGGAACATGATCTTCTTGGCGTTGCCGGTGCATCCAAGTCCGCCCTGAAGATTCGTCCAGTCGAACAGGAAGCCGGGCTGATAGCGCACGGAGTAGTGCACGTACACTTCCTGCGACGGCGTGAAGCTTTTTTCCATGAGGTGGGACTGGTCGAGACAGTTGGTCGAGTTCTGCGCCGTCCAGTCGATGCGCGCGGCGCCGGAGCCATTGAGTCCCGCCGATGCGTCGAAGTGAATCCCGGTCTCGTTGTTCATGGTCGCGTACGGCGCGAGCATGCCGGCGTCGGTGCCCTTCGCATCGAAGCTATCCTGCCAGAGCAGCGTGTTGACGCCGCTCGCGTAGCTCGGCTCCGTCCCCGAGATCGACGGGGGTGCGGTCTGCGTCAACGGAGGCGTGGGGGTCGGCGTCGGCGTCGGAAGCGGAGGCGGCACGATGATCGATGACGGGACAACCGTCACAGGACCCCACACCGTGAGTCCGTCGAGCCATTCCGATTGAGTCAGCGGCGACCCGGCATTGAACGAAGCCGGCATTTTCATCAGCGTCCAGCCGCCGCTCGCGTTGCTTGCGACATTTTGCATCGACCAGCGCTGCACGCCGTCGATCCATCCCTCGATTACTCCATCGGCCGTAGTCGGGGTGGAACTCTGCTTCACATGCAGCGTGATGCGATGCCAGTTGCCGTCGCCGAGCATTTCATCGGTCACGGCGCTGTTCGTGTTCTGCGCGAAGAGCGGGTGATCGTTGGTGGAACCCGCCCCGAGCACATGATTCTCGCTCGTGAAGCTGAACAGCGCGCCGGAGCCCGGCCACAGCAGCATCAGATTCTTTGCATTGCCGGTGCACTTGGTGCGACCGCTCCAGTCGAACGCAGCGCCCGCGGTGTAGCGGACGGAGTACTGCACGTAGATCTCATTGGTGGGCTGCGCAAAATCCTTCTCGAGCACGCGCGACGCATCCGAGCACGTCGTGGATGCCTTCCAGTCGATTCGCGCGGCGTGCGAGCCGTTGATGCCTCCGGTCGCATCGAGATGCATGTAGTTCGCGCTTGCCGTTGCGTACTTCGACAGCATTGCGGCGTCCGTCGTGACGGAATCGAATGTGTCCTGCCAGATGAGCGGTGCGGTGCCGGCCGCATACATCGGTTCGGCGGTGGTCAGGAGAGTCGACGATCGGGTGATCATTGCCGGAGCCGTCTCAGGGCCGCCGGAAGGCGCCGTCGCATCGGGCGAACACGCGGCGAGAATGATCGCGGGCGAGAGCGCACGAAGAGCGCGCGCCAAACTGCGCTGGTGAAAATGAATCACGGTTAACTCCACTGCGATGGGGTTTATCTGCCGGACGAACGAAAAAAAGAACCGCAAGCCTCGACGCGACTGCATCGAATTCGCTGGCGGTCCGGCGGACATAGCGGTGCACCGCTGAAGTCCCGTGACTCTGCGTCACCGTCTTTCGACGGCTTTGCTCTGAGCAGCTTTTCGGTTTTTGCTGCATCGACTCACGACGTCTCGTGATGTCAATACCGCTGTGGGACGCAAGATTACAGGCACGTCCCAAAAATTGCAACACCAGTGTAGGACGGAAGTTACCGATGCACAAAGGTCGTGCATCGATGCAACATTTTGGTGCGCTTTTTCAGTGTTTTAACGCGCCGCTACGGTGAACCATCCGGGGCGCCGGGGTTCTGCGTCACCGCGTTTCAGCGCGAATGTGCCGTCGCTCTGCGCGAGAAATCCGCAGCTGGAAAAAAGATTCATCGCCGGAGTGTTGCGATCTGTCGCGACGAATCTTCCGATGAATCGGCGCGCGTCGGCTTCGGCTTCGAGCAGGAGCGCGACGACGAGATGCTCCAACTGAAATCCCATCGCGCGACAACTCATCACGAACGACTCGATCGTCGCGTCTTCCCCGCACCGCGCGACGATCGCGACCGCCACCAGACCGAGCGACCCAAATTTGTCGGAGAGTTCCGCGACGTAAATCCGGTGCGACGAACTCTCGAGCATCGCAGTGAGCTGGAGCTTCGTGTAACGGATCGTCGTGGTGTTGAACTGATTCGTGCGCTGCACGAGTTCTGTGACGCGCTCCATGTCGGCGGGCAACGCGCGGGAGAACCGGACTTTCAGCTGCAGCGCGGCCATCATTTGCGGGTAATCGAATTCCGCGCTGAGCGCTTCGCGTCTCAGCGCCTGCTCGCGGTACATCGCGGTGCGCTTGCGCGCTTCGTCCGTGTTCGTCGTATTTGCGAACCGCAGCACGCGCTCCGCGGATCGCCAGGTGTGCGGATCGAGCGCGTCGAGCGTCGTCACCGCGGGCAGCTGTGTGCGCACGAGCTCGCGCTCCACCGGGTTGTCGTCGATGAGCACGAAGCTGTCGAGGCCGAGATTCAGCTGATCTGCGGCGGCCTTGATCGAGTGCGGCTTTACGTCCCACGAAATTTTATGCAGCACGAAATCGTCCGGCGTGAGTTCCATTTCATCCCAGCGAATGTTCGCGGGATCGTTCTTGCTGACGGCGACGAGCAGCATGCCGGCCTCGCGCGCCCGCCGCAGCTGCAGCTGCCGGTCGCGATGATGCCGCACTGGTCCGTCCGCCATCACGCCGTCACACAGTGTGTTGTCGAGATCCACGGCAAGCACTTTCGCCTTTCCCATGTCGCCAAGTGAGCGCACGATGTCG
>DASYSH010000574.1:0-2353 GCA_036003525.1 Gemmatimonadaceae bacterium
TACGTCAAGATTTTCGACATCACGGCGCTGCAAAACAAAGGCTTTTGCAACAAGGGCTAAGATCGACCGGCGGCCGCCGCCGAGAAAACACCGCACTTCCGCCGTTCGTTATTATTCAGAGAGTTCGATGAGTATGCCGCCGGTTGCTTTTGGATGCAGGAAGGCGATGCGTTTTCCTTCCGCGCCCATCCGGGGCGTCTCATCGATCAGCATGATCCCGGCCTGGCGGCAGCGAGCGAGCGTTGCGTCGATGTCGTCGACGGTGAAGCAGATGTGGTGGATGCCCGGCCCGCGCTTTTCGAGAAACTTCGCGATCGGAGAGTCCGCTGCGGATGGTTCGAGCAGTTCAATGAGTGACTCGCCGGCGCTGAGGCCGGAAATGCGCGCGCCGTCGCTGTCATCGAGCGGCGCGTCGGTCAGGCCGAGGACGTCGCGATAGAAGGGCAGCAGTGCATCGATGCTTTTCACGGCGATGCCGACGTGGGCGATGCGGGTTGGAGTCATGCGGTTAATGGTAGCGACAGTCTCACCGTGGGAGAAAGCAGCACAATGGCAAATGCAATCGCAGTAACCGACGCCGACTTCGAAGCGCAGGTCGAGAAACACACCGGCGTCGTCGTAGTCGATTTTTGGGCGACCTGGTGCGGCCCGTGCAGAATGATCGCTCCGATCCTCGAGCAGCTCGCGGCGGAGTATGATGGCAAAGTGAAGGTCACCAAGCTCGACGTCGACAACAATCAGAAGACCGGAATGCGTTTCAATGTCCGATCGATCCCCACGCTGCTGTTCTTCAAGGATGGCAAGCTGGTGGATCAGGTGATCGGCGCGGTGCCGAAGGCGCAGCTGGCGGCAAAGTTCGACCAGCACGCAGCGTAAATTTCCAACGTCGGCGGGGAGGTAGTGCTCTAGAGCCATGCCCCTTCCCGCCGCGACGCTGCACTATCCGCACGACCGCGTGCTGCTTTCGCGCACGCGCCTCGCGTATGTCCACCTGCGCAACCTGCTCACCGATGCCAAGCGCGACCGCGCGGCGAAGGTGTATGGATTCGTAGCCGTGTGGCTGCCCGAAGAGCTGCTCCTGCTCTTCATGCAGGAAGGCGAAGTCGTGAACGCGACGGCGACGCTCGACGGCTCGCAATTCCGCTCGCTCTCGATCGCGGAAGCCATTGCGATGGTGCCGTCGGCCGCGGAGTTCGGCGAGATCTGTTTCTACGAAGCGGATGACGAGCAGCTGGCGACGATGTACTGGTCGCAGGTGCTCGAGCCGGTGTCGTGGCCGTCGGAACTCAACGTGCACGACTCCCCAGCGGTTTTCGCGTTTCTCCATGCGACGATGCACGACGGCGTGGTCGAAGTGCACGCGCACAACGGTGGCGTGAACTACGCGATCATTCGCAACGGAAAAGTCGTGCGCGGATTTTTCTCCGAATTCAGCGCGGTGGATCCGGATGCGCAGCTCGCCTCGCTGATGGCGGGCATCCGGCCCGCGGATCGGAGATGCATCCGGCTGTGGCCGGTGCCGCCTCCGCTGCCGGTGCAGGCGCCGCCGTCGATGATCCAGGCATATCGGGATCTCATGGCGGCCATCGTGCGCCGGCTCGTGGAAGGCGGCGTCGAGGGCGCGCCCGCGGTCGCCGAGCATGCGCGGAAAACGCTGGTCGATCGACATCCGTGCCTCGACCGGTTTTCGCTCACGCATCCGCATCCGAGGGACCCGGTCACCGAGGCTCCGGCCCTCAGTGCCGCGATGGGCGCTTGGATCGGCGAGCTGCTCTGGACCGCGTCGCCTGCGGATGGGACGTCACCGGAGCAACTCATCGGCGAACTCGCGCGGGAGCGGCGTCACATGTTTCAGTCGGCGGGGCTGTTCGACGCGCTGCCGTGGAAGATCGAGTGGTGAGGCGTGAGCAGGAAGTTCAAACGGCCGGTGAGGGGGAAGTTCACGCGCCGGGGATTCTGTTCCTCGTGAGCACGCCGATCGGAAACATGGCGGACCTGAGCGCGCGCGCGGTCCAAACGCTCGGGGCGGTGAGCGCGGTGCTCGCGGAGGACACGCGGCATTCGCGGCCGCTGCTGGAGAAGCACGGCGTCTCGACGCCACTCGTTGCCTATCACGAGCACAACGAGGCAAAGACGACACCCGCGCTCGTCGCGCGGCTCGCCGCGGGCGAATCGTTCGCGCTGATCTCCGACGCGGGCACGCCGCTGCTTTCGGATCCCGGCGCGCGACTGGTGCGCGCGGCGATCGACGCGGGGATCATCGTTTCGCCGGTGCCGGGCGCTTCGGCGCTGCTTGCGGCGCTCGTGGCGTCGGGGATCGTCGCCGACCGATTTACTTTTTTTGGATTTCTCG
>DASYSH010000575.1:0-2666 GCA_036003525.1 Gemmatimonadaceae bacterium
GCCGAACCACCCTGTGACACCCGGACGCAGCGACTCGACGATCTCCGGGCGCACATAGAGAAATGCGATGCCCGGAATTCCCATGAGGAATTTGAGATTTCCCGACGCGAGAAAATCGACGCCGAGCGAGCGCACATCCACTGGAATCGTGCCGAGCGTCTGGTACACGTCGAGAAATGAAAGCGCGCCCGCATCGCGCGCACGCGCTGCGATGCGCGCCGCGTCCTGAACGAAACCGTTCATGTAGTAGCCGTGGCACGCCGACACCAGCACGGTGCGATCGTCGATCAGGCCATCATACGACGCAGGATCGATGACGCCATCGCGCACCGGCGCCCACGCGAATTGCGCGCCGTGCTTTTCCTGCGCAAGCCAAACGTGCGCGACGGTCGGAAACTCGGCTTCGCTCACGACGACTCGTTTGCGCGGACCGGCGAAATCCAGCGCGCTCGCCACCGCGCTCGCGGCCTCGGAAACAGAGCTGAACACCGCAATGTCCGTCGCGCTCGCACCGATCAGTCTTGCGAACTCGGCCTTCGCCAGCGCGACTTCGGCCATCCACGCATCCCAGTCCATGCCGCTTCGATTCCATGAATAGAGATAGCGTTCCGCCGCCGCGCGCGTTGCGTCGGTCTGCGGCGCCTGCGAGCAGTTGTTCATCGGGATGCACGAGTCGAACAGCGGAATCCGCCTCCGCCAGCCCTCGAGATCGTACGCCGGGTTTATTTGCGGACCGCTCACGACTTGCCCGCTGCGCGTTCGCGACCGCGGATCCACCGCTTGAAGCGGAACGCGTTCTCCGGCAGCTGCAGATCCATCCCGTAGTGCTCCGGCCCGACGGCCGCGACTTTCGCGACGATCACGGTGAGATCGTCGCGTTCGAGCGCGGCCATGAACGCCTCACCGAACTCGACGGCCGTCGCGACCGATGCGGCGTGCTCGATCCCGGCTCCGCGAGCGATCGCGGCGAGATCGGTGGCACCAGAAAGCGTGTGTGAGTCGTAGCCGCCCGTCGACAGCAGGCTTCCGTTGTCGAACACGATGTGAATCAGGTTCTTCGGGCGATATCTCGCGAGCGTGGCGAAGGTGCCGAGGTTCATCAGGACGGAACCGTCGCCGTCGAGGACGATCACGCGTTCGTGCGGCAGATGCGTTGCGAGGCCGAGTCCGATCGACGAAGCGAGCCCCATCGCGTGCTGCAGATAAAAAAAGTTGTCACGATCGCCGAGGTTGTACAGTTCCTGCGCGCACGCACCCATGATCGTGACGACTGGCTTGTCGTGCAGCTCTGGGTACATCATCTCGATGCAGCCGGCGCGTTCCATTAGTCCTCCATCAGGTCGCGCGTGAGCAGCAGCGCGACCGGCGAGAGAGAACTGTGCGCGAACGTGTACGCCTCGCGAATCTGTTTCCCGACTTTCTGTGGATCGCGCGCGTGCTCGAATGGAATGCTGAGCGCGCGCAGCACGCCCTCGGTGACGATGCCGCCGCGCGTATGCCACGGATACGGTTCGCCCCAATGTCCGCGATATGCGATCAGCATGCAGAGCGGGATGTGATAGAGCTGCGCGAGCGACACGATGCCATTGATCGCGCCGAAGAACCCGTGATTTTGCATGAGCAGCACATGCGGCGTGCCGGCGAAATACGCGCCGGCCGCGATCCCGATCGCTTCTTCTTCCTTGGCGACCTGAATCAGTGCGATATCGGGATCGCTTTCGGCGCGCTCGAGGAGCAGGCCGAGCCATGTTTCGGGAAGCGCGGAGATGGACTTGATCCCGGCGGCTTTGATGCCGTCGAAGATGATCTTGCTGTTTTCGTACGAGACGGTCATCGAGGAGATCGAGTCGGCGGAACGGATCGTGCGAGCGCCAGCCCGAAGTATCGTGCACGTGCCGACCGGTGTCGAGCGGGGTACATTCCTGCCATGGACAAAAAAGTCATCCAGCAGGAACTCAAGGTTGCGGCCGGTGATCTGGTCGATACGGTGAAGAAGGTCGTGCACGAAGGAAATGTCCGCCGGATCATCGTGCGCAACGGCGAAGGCCGAACGCTCATCGACATGCCGCTCGCCGCGGGAGTGGCCGGTGTGCTGCTGATGCCATTGTTCGCGATGCTGACGGGGCTCGTGGCGCTGTTCAAGGAATTCACGGTCGTCGTGGAAAAGCACGACGACGGCGCGTCGAAACCAACATGATGCTCATTGATCGAGGACTCCCGGCTCGACTCGCATGCATGGCACCACTGTTGCTCCTCGCCACGTCCGGTCTCTCTGCGCAGGTCATCCGGCCGAGTCAGGCCGCGGCGCTGATGCAGTGGGTCGGCGCGTCGAAGATCGACATCAGTTACCACCGTCCGGTTGCGCGGGGTCGCGAACTATTCGGAAGACTCGTGCCATACGGAAAGGTGTGGTCGCCGAGCGCAGACTCGGCGATCGTATTCAAGACGACGCGGCCGCTGACGGTGAATGGTTCTGCGCTGCCGGCCGGCTCGTACAGTATTTGGGCGATTCCCGGCGAGAACGAGTGGACGCTGATGTTCAGTTCAGTGGATGTGGTGCATCACATGTTTTATCCGGAGGGGAAAGATGTGCTTCGGGTCAAAACAGTTCCGAGAGTCGGAGAATATTTCGAAACGCTCGCGATTGCGTTTCCCATGGTGGACGC
>DASYSH010000576.1:0-2195 GCA_036003525.1 Gemmatimonadaceae bacterium
GTGTTCGCGCCGTTTCCCGAGCGTGCGAACGCGTTCGGGCGCGCGATGTTCGATCTCGGCTGGCGCTACGCGCGGCTCATCGACAAGCACTTCGCGCACACGATCGTCTGTTCGGAGTTCGTCGCGAACGATCTGCGCGCCGCGGGGGTCGATCGCGTGACCAAAATTCCACTTGGCGTCGACCTGGCGCACTACTCTCCGTCGCGCCGTGCGCGCAGACGCGAGACACGCGCGCGATACGGGCTCCCGGAGGGGCCGGTCGCGGTTTTTGTGGGCCGGTTCGCTCCGGAAAAGGAACTCGATGTGCTGCTCGCGGCGTGGGGCGAGGTGCACAGGCGGACCGGCGCGCAGCTCGCGCTCGTCGGCGACGGACCGATGCGCGGGAAGCTGGTCGCGCAGGCGGATGGCGCCCCGTGGGCACGGTTTCTTCCGTACGAAAAGGACCGCGACCGGCTCGCGGATCTGCTCGCGGCGGTGGATCTGTTCGTCGCGCCAAGTTCGAACGAGACATTCGGGCTCGCGCCGCTCGAGGCATTGGCCAGCGGGACGGCGGTGCTGTCATCGGACCGCGGCGGGATCAGCGAGCAGGTGGAGGCAAGCGGCGCGGGAGCGCGATTCGTCTCCGGCGATTCGCGCGCGCTCGCCGATGCGGCGATCACGCTGTTCCGCTCGGACCTCGACGCGCTCGGCTCCAGGGGGCGCGCGTTCGCAGAGAAGAATCATTCGTGGGACGGCGTATTCGACGCGATTTTCGCGCTGTACGATACGGTCGCGAAATAGCGGGCGACGATGACTGAATTGCTGATCACGATTCATGACGTGACGCCGGCGCTCGCGCCGCGCGTGCAGGCGCTGTGGAAATTGTGCGAATCACGCGGCGTGAATCCCGGACTGCTCGTCGTGCCGGACTGGCACGGCGAGACGGCGATCGAGAGCGATGCGCAGTTCATCGCGTGGCTGCGGGCGCGCGCCGCGGACGGCGCGGAGATTTTTCTGCACGGCGAGCGCCACGATGAAGTTGGATCGCCGCGTTCGCTCGGCGATGAGGTCCGCGCGTTTGGAAAGACGAACAAGGAAGGCGAGTTTCTCACGCTCGATTACGACGCGGCGCGGGTGCGGATCGACCGGGGCGTGTCGCGGCTGCGGGCGGTGGGACTCGAGCCGGTCGGGTTCGTTCCGCCGGCATGGCTCGCGAAGCCGGCGACGCATGATGCGGTGCGCGACGCGGGACTGCACGTGAGCGAGGACGACGGCGCGATCTATGTGAGTTCGCCGCGACGGATTGTGAAGTCGCCGGTGGTTCGATGGAGCGGGCGCGGCGCGGTGCGCGCGTATGGATCGGTGCTGTTCGAGCGGCTGCGGTGGTGGTTTCAGAGGGGCGAGCCGGTGATGCGGCTCGCGCTGCATCCGGGCGATCTCGCGCATCCGGCGACGGCGGCGTCGATCGCGATTGCGCTCGATGCTTGGCTGTCGGTTCGTCGCCAGACGTTTTATAGAGCGTTGAGCTAGGAGCAACGTCGGCGCGAGCGGTCGGCCGCATCCCCCTCGTTGCGCCGGGCCAACTCGTCGAAGCGTCTAGGGGCCTCGAGAGGCCCGACCGCGCGAGCAGAATGCGCCGAAAGCTCGCAACTATCCGCATCCCTCTCCTCGCACTAGAATTTCAAGACAACTCCAGTCGGAGCACCGCATGAATTCCCGCCGCGACTTCCTCGAAAAATCCGCCGCCCTCGCAGCACTCGGCTTTCTTCCGCGCCAAATCAGCGCGGAGGAGTGGCTCGCCGACCGCGAACGCTCGCGCCGCGAGACGCCGAAGAATTTCAAAGGCAAGGCGTGTGTCATCAGCGCGGCGAACGGTTACAGCGATGCCGGCATGGGCATCAAGGTCGCATACGATAAAATTGTCGGCGGCACCGACACCCTCGACGCGATTATTGCCGGCGTGAACTGCGTCGAACTCGATCCGAATGATCAATCGGTCGGAATCGGCGGCCTGCCGAATGCGGAAGGTGTCGTGCAGCTCGACGCGTGCTGCATGCACGGCCCGACGAAACGCGCGGGATCCGTCGCCTGTCTCGAGGGAATCGCGACGCCGTCGAACGTCGCGAAAGCGGTGATGGACTATACCGATCACGTCATGCTCGTCGGTCAGGATGCGAAGCGCTTTGCGCTCGCGATGGGATTCAAGGAACAGAATC
>DASYSH010000577.1:0-3820 GCA_036003525.1 Gemmatimonadaceae bacterium
CACCCCTCCATCTCGACGTGACATTCCAGGCGCGCCTCGACGATGCGGAGACCTGGTGGAAAGCCCCGTAGGCCGCCAGTACCAGGGCGCGCGAGCGAGGCTGCTCGACGAACTGCGCGCGAAAGGAATCCGCGACATTTCCGTTTTGCGCGCGCTCGATCTCACGCCGCGTCACCTGTTCGTGCCCACGGGTGTTCGGCACCGCGCGTACGAAGACACGCCTCTGCCGATCGGAAGTTCGCAGACCATCAGTCAGCCGTACGTGCATGCGCGCTATCTCGAGACCCTGGCGCTGAAAGGTACAGAGCGTGTGCTCGAGATCGGGACCGGGTCGGGATATCAAACCGTGCTGCTCGCGCATCTCGCGGCGCAGGTGTTCAGCGTCGAACGAATCAAACCGTTGATGGATAACGCGCGTGACGCGATCAAGCTTTCCGGCGTCTCGAATGTTTCCCTGCTGCTCGGCGATGGCACATATGGCTGGAAGGAGTACGCGCCGTATGATGCGATTCTCGTCGGCGCGGCGAGCCCCGACGTGCCGCAGCCGCTGCTCGATCAGCTCGCCGACGGCGGACGCCTGCTCGTCCCGGTTGGATCGCGCGAGGAGCAGGAACTGTTGCTGATCACGCGCAAAGGCGACACGTTCAAGCGGGAGACGCTCGCGCCGGTGCGGTTCGTTCCGCTCGTCGGCGACCACGGCTGGGCGACGCAATGATCGACGATGTGCGGAGGATGCAATGAATACAGCGGAGCGCGCCGCGATCGCGGACAAGGTTCGACGCACGATTCGTACGGTACCCGATTTTCCGAAACCGGGAATTCTGTTTCGCGACATCACTCCCGTGCTCGCGGATTCGTCGCTGTTCAGCGAAGTGATGATGGCGCTCGCGTCGCCATTCGAAGGGCAGGGGATCACGCATGTCGTTTCGATCGAGAGCCGCGGATTTATTCTTGGCGCGCCGGTCGCGCTCGAGTTGCGTGCCGCGTTCGTGCCGGTGAGAAAGCCGGGGAAACTTCCCGCGGAGTGTGTGCGCGAGGACTACACCCTCGAATACGGGACCGATGCGCTCGAAATGCACGCCGACGCGCTGGTCGGCGCCAAGGGAGTGCTGGTTGTCGACGACGTGCTCGCGACCGGCGGCACCGCGGCGGCGACGTGCAGGCTGGTTGAGCGCGCGGGCGGAAAAGTCGCCGCATGTGCGTTTCTCATCGAACTCGCCGCGCTCGGCGGCCGCGCGAAGCTTGACGGAAAGCGAAGCGAATCGTTGGTCACCTACTGAAGCACTTTCGTCGGAACGCAGTCGTAGGTAGGCTTCTCGACAATCGCCCTCGTAGCTCAGGTGGATAGAGCAAGCGTTTCCTAAACGCTAGGTCGGCCGTTCGAATCGGCCCGGGGGCACTTTCGCAGTACTCGCGACATCCCCGCGTCGCGCTCTCGCGACTGCCCGCATCCGACTGGCGATGCGTAGGCCTCTGTCCTACGTTTGCGGGAATGACCTCGGTCAAGGACCGCCTCAACGCCGCTCTCGTCGGCCGGTATGTGATCGAGCGCGAACTCGGCGCCGGCGGCATGGCCACTGTCTATCTCGCGCACGACGTCAGACATGATCGCCACGTCGCGCTAAAGATCCTCAAACCCGAACTCGCCGCGGTCCTCGGCGCCGAACGATTCGTCGTCGAGATAAAGACCACGGCCGCGCTGCAACATCCGCACATTCTCCCGCTGTTCGATTCGGGCACCGCGGATGGCTTCCTGTTTTATGTGATGCCGTTCATTCAGGGCGAAACGCTTCGCGATAAACTCAATCGCGAAACGCAACTCGGTGTGGATGAAGCCGTGCGCATCGCGCGCGAAGTGCTCGACGCATTGCAGTACGCCCACGAGCACGGGATCGTGCACCGCGACGTGAAACCGGAAAATATTTTGCTGCACGGCGGCCACGCGATGGTCGCCGATTTTGGAATTGCGCTCGCGGTGAGCGCGGCAGCGGGCGGTCGTATGACCGAAACGGGGCTCAGTCTCGGCACGCCACACTATATGTCGCCCGAGCAGGCGACGGCCGAAAAAGAAATCACAGCGCGCTCAGATATCTATTCGCTCGGATCCGTGCTTTACGAAATGCTGTCCGGCCAGCCGCCCCACCTCGGCGGATCCGCGCAGCAGATCATCATGAAGATCATCACGGAACAAGCGTCGCCGGTAACACAGCATCGCAAGTCCGTTCCCGCGAACGTCGCGGCCGCGGTATCGAAGTCGCTCGAAAAACTGCCGGCCGACCGCTTTGAGAGCGCGCGAGTTTTTGCGGAAGCTCTCGCGAATCCGACGTTCCACACCCTCGCCGGCGCGCCGCCGCATGCGCTGGGTGCACCAGCGCGATCTCGTGCGCCGAGCGCGGCCGGCTGGGCGATTGCCGCGATCATGACCGTTGCGGCCGGATGGCAGTGGCGCGAGCGGCGCGCCCAAGAGCGGCCCGAATCGCCAATGGTCCGCGCAACACTTGCCGTCCGGTTCGCCGGCAACGCGGTTGGCGGCACGGGCATGCCACTGGCGATCTCGAACGATGGGTCGCAGATCGTCTATCGCACGACCGACTCGACGGGAACGAACGCGCTGGTCATCCGCTCGCTCGCCACGAGCTCCGAGATGCGTATCAGTGACGCGCCGCTGTTCAACTCGACGCCATTCTTCGCGACGGACGGAAGCGGTTTGGGGTACGGTGTGCCGGGTATACTCCGGGTGTACCGATTCAATGGCGGCGGAACGCGAGACCTGATGGCGATCGCGGGAACCTGGACTGCCGTGTGGGGCGATGATGGGTACATCACCATCGCGACCACCACAGCGTTGGTTCGCATACCCGCGACTGGCGGTAAGCTCGATACGCTCACGGTGTTTCCGCCTGATTATCGGCTGGCGCAGCCATCGCTTTCGCCCGACGGCCGAACGCTGCTTTGCGTTCGCGTCTCCCAAGCCGGCGAATCCAACGCGAGCCTCGTCGCAATGCGATTGGATACGCGAAAGATGATCCCGCTCGGCATCGCCGGATGGCGTCCGGTGCTCGTCGGAGAGCGGACGCTCACATACGCAACGAACGAAGGGTCACTGTACGAGGTCAGCTTCGATCTCGGTTCCCTCAAAGCGGGGAACGATGCGCGCGTGATTGCGCAGGGAATCAGTTCGACGCTCAATGGCAGCCCCAGGATCGCGGTCGCGCCGCGGAATGGCACCGCTGTTTTTCTCACGGGCACCGGTGCGCGCGAACGTGAGTTGGTCATGCTCGACCGCGGTGGACGATCGCGACCGCTCGTGCCCGATGCGCGCGCGTTTCGATTTCCCCGCTTCTCTCCAGACGGCCAGCGCATCGCGGTGGGAGTTGGCGGCGCCGGCGGAGCCCTTTCCGGCGACGTGTGGATCGCCGCTCTCGCCACGGGCGGACTGCTCAGGGTGACCACGGATACGATCAGCTATCATCCTGACTGGGAAGCGGATGGCCGCCACCTGATGCTGATGAAGAAGCCGGCGCTTGGTAAACTTGGCGCCGCGTATCGCGTCGCCGTGGACGGCACGAGTCCTGCCACGCTCGCAGTGGAGCGACCGCAGTCGATTCTCGAGGCTGTTCCGACCGCGGACGGCCGCAACGTAGTCTTCCGCGAAGACGTGTCCGCCGACAATCGCGACATCTACATGATCGGGCGCGAGAACGGTGCGACTGCGATTCCACTCGCCGCGACCCGATTCGATGAAAAGGGAATCGCGCTTTCGCCCGATGGCAAATGGTTCGCCTACACATCCAACGAGAGCGGCATCAACGAGGTCTAC
>DASYSH010000578.1:0-3292 GCA_036003525.1 Gemmatimonadaceae bacterium
GTGACGGGTTTGCCGAGGATGAAGGCTTGATCGTCTACAACGGGCAGCATCGCCGCGAGTACAGCGTCTCGGATAGTGGCATGCTGGGCGCGCAAGTCGAGTAGTGGTACGGACATGTATATTAATTGGTCAGTTTTGTGATATTCAGGAGTCAAGCGCGTCTAAAAAGTGAAGCTGTTAAACCTCGCGGGAGGCGGGGTGGAAGTCAACGAACTCTATAGATCGTGGTTTCATGGCTGCAGTTAGCGTATAATACCGCCGTTACAATTGAGCGCCGTGAACCGAAGATCCGGCCGCACCACGGAGAACCCTACCTTGGCGACACGAATCTCGAACACTACGCCGGCAGAACAGGACGCGAATGAACCCACCGTGACCAACGGGGGCATCGCCGACTTCGACTACAGCAATTTTTATTACTCGTCCAGCGACGACATCTTCGCGATTTTCGACCCGTACAACGAGTGGTGGTACGGTCACGCGAGAGACAACGGCTACTATCTGTTTTCGCAGCCGATGTCGACGCCTCCGGGTCCTCGGATCGATCTGGAAGAGCAGCTGGGGCACGAGCGGCTGAAGCTCCTGAATCTGGCGTCGTACAACTACCTCGGACTTTCATATCACCCGGAAGTGATCGCCGCCGCGAAAAGCGCGCTCGATCACTACGGTCTAGGCGCGGCGGGATCGCCGATTCTCAGCGGCACGATGGAAATCCACGTGCAGCTCGAGAAAGCGCTCGCCAAGTTCAAGAAGAAAGACGCGGTGATGGTATTCCCGACCGGCTACAGCACGAACGTCGGTCTCATCCAGGCGCTCATGCGTCCGGGCGACTGGGTCATCATGGACCAGAACGTCCACGCGAGCATCGTCGACGGCGCGATTCTGTCCAAGGCAAACGTGCGCTTTTTCCGGCACAACCGCCCGGACGATCTCGAGAGAAAGCTGAGCGGCACGACGGGCAAGCGGCTCGTGATCATCGAGGGCGTGTACTCGATGGATGGCGACGAATCCCGCCTGCCGGAAATCATCGAAGTCGCGAAGCGCCATGGCGCGCGTACGATGATCGACGAGGCGCATTCGACGTTCCTGTACGGCGCGAACGGGCGCGGCGTCGCTGAGAAGTATGGTCTTGAGGACGACATCGACATTCATGTCGGCACGTTTTCGAAAGCGCTCGGCGGCATGGGCGGATTCGTCGCCGGCTCGCAGGCACTGTACAACTACCTGATGGGATTCGCGCGGTCGCGCGTATTCTCGTGCGCGCTTTCGCCGGCGGTTGCGGCGGGCGTCCTTCAGGCGCTGAAGATCACCGAGCGTGAACCGCAGCTGCGTGAAACGCTCTGGTCGAACGTTGCGTATATGCGCGGACTGCTCGCCGACGCGGGAATCGACGTGGGCGAGTCGACGTCGCAGATCATCCCGATCATGATTCGCAACGACCGTAAAATTTTCGGAGTCGCCCAGTCGCTTCAGCGGGCCGGGCTTTATCTGCAACCCATCATCTATCCGGCAGTGGCCAAGAATCGCTCACGTTTCCGCATTTCCATCTCCGCGACGCACACTACGCAGCAGCTCGACGAGGCCGCGACAATTCTGGCCGACGTGCTGACCGCGGAGGGTTTGCGATGAGCGGCAGCAACAACGGCAAAAAATCGGAGTTCGTTCAGTATCACTTTCGGCACGCGATCGGCGGCTTTTTCGAGTTCCCCACCGCCAACGCGCGCAAGATCCTTCCCCCGCATCTGCATCCGGTCGAGCCGCATCACGGGCAGAGCGTGCTCTCCGTGATGGCGTTCGATTTTCATAAATCGATGGTCGGCGAGTACGGCGAGCTCATCCTCTCCGTGCTCGTGATGCCGCGCGTGAGCCCGGGCGCGCCGCTTCCGCGCTCCGCGTTCTATCCGTTTCTCCTCGGCACCACGACGAAGGAGTCGCGCGAGCATGCCATCGAGCGCTGGCATCTGCCGCATTTCATGGAAAACATCGATCTCTCGTTCGACGAGAAACCGGATTCGATTTCCATCGCGGCCGCGCACGGCGGCTCGCCGATCATCGACATGACGATCACACAATACGAGTGGGAGAAAGTGTCCCACCGCTATCAGTCGTTCATGCACGATCATGACGGATCGTACATGTCGACGATCATCATGGAATCCGGATTCAGCGAGAACGAAGAGGAGCGCGGCGAGATCGCCGTGCACAAGCATGCGTTCACGTCTGACATCGACCGCCAGAACGTGACGACGACGCCGTTCCGCGAACTGTGGATGCGCGACGGCCTGCAAACGTTCCACCCGCTCGAAACGCTGGCCTCTGCGGCAGTTTAGCGTCCGCCGTCCGCCGTCTGCCGTCCGCGATCTGATGTCTGAGAGGGTGTGCGTGATCGTGAACCCGGCGTCGGGCCGGGGACGCGGCGCGCGCACGCTCCCCGCGGTGCGCGAGGCGTTCGCGGCCGTGGGTGTGAGCGAGGTCCGCCTCACCGAAGTGCGCGAGGGTGAGCGCGCTGTCGCGAAGAAAGCGATCGACGACGGTTTCACCACGCTGGTCGCGGTCGGCGGCGACGGCACGTGGGGAAACGTCGCGAACGCGATTTTGAATTCGGGCGCCGATGTGCGGCTCGGGTTGATCGCCGCCGGCACGGGCAATGACTTCGCGAAGACTGTCGGCGCGCCGATGAATGATGTTCCGCTCACGGCGAAACTCGCAGTCGATGGGCCGGACACGCGCGTCGATGTCGGGAAGGTCGAGGATCAGTTTTTCCTGAACATCGCCGGGTTCGGATTCGACATCGCGGTGCTCGAGGACATCAAGAACATTCCACTGCTGCGCGGGGACGCCGTTTACATCGTGTCCGCGCTGCGACAGATCATCGGCTACGGCGGAGTGGAGATCGGCGTCGCGACGAGCGCGGGCGATCGCGGAAAGCTGCGACACCTCATGCTGATTATCGCGAACGCCAAGAACTTCGGCGGGACGTTCAAGATCGCGCCGCAGGCTTCGCTCACCGATGGGAAGCTCGATGCGATCACGATTTACGATGCGCCCGCTATGAAACGGCTCGGGCTATTCGCCGCGGCGGTCAAAGGAACGCACGTGACAAAGCCGGGCGTAAACGTCGAGCAGTCGGCGAAATTCACTTTGACATTTTCTTCGCCGCCGGCCTACGAAACGGACGGCGAGTATCGTCGGGCGAAAAGTGCGGCACTCGAGGTGACGTGCGTGCCGGGCGCGCTTCGTGTGGTGGCCCCTTAACTGCTTGCCACGGATTTCACGGATCAACTGCTGCAGG
>DASYSH010000579.1:0-6734 GCA_036003525.1 Gemmatimonadaceae bacterium
GTTGTTCGCCGCCGTTCCGTTGCCAATCTGTCCGAAGACATTGTCGCCCCAGCACCAAACCGTGCCGGCAGCCGAGCTCGGACCTGTCACCGCGTTCGTTGTTTCGACACCGCAAGTATAAAGCTCGCCAACAGACAGAGACCGGAAGAGGTGTCCGCCGCCCACCTGAACTGGCGTTGCGTTCCCCGTTCCAAAACCGGTGCGTACACCGTCTCCCAGCTGGCCGTAGTCGTCGCGCCCCCAGCACCACGCGGCGCCGCTGGCATCGATACCGCAAGTATGGTACGTCCCGGCATAAATTCGCGTGAACAGATGACCACCAAACACGGCGGTCGGAACCGAGTCGATTTGCGCGAACGCCTCGCTCGTGCCGAGCTGGCCAAGGCCGTTGCCACCCCAACAGAACGCGGCACCACCAGCTCCCGGCGCAAAAGCAGCGATCGCGCAACTGTGTTGAGCACCGGTCGTGATGCTCAAGCTGTCGAATGCGGTGACACCCGCCGGCATTTTGACTTGGACGGGCACTTGCTGGCCGCCCAATCCATTGACCATCACTCCGTTGACCGCGCCCTTGGTCGTATTGTCTCCAATCTGACCACTCGTATTCAGCCCCCAGCAAAGCGCGACCTGCGAGCCTGCATCGTTCGGATTGAATCGCGGCATGCCGCACGTATGAGCTTGCCCAGCCGCAATCTTCGCCCATCCCGCGACCGGCGAATGCAAGACGAACGGGTACGTGTTGAGCGACGGGCTCGTACCCGGGCTCGTTCCACCGGCCGAGTCACCGAGCTCCCCGTGGAGATCCGACCCCGTGCAGAAGGCCAAACCGGTAAGGTCGATCAGGCAAACATGCTGCTCGCCCTGCGACATGAAGTTCGGAAGAATCTGCTGGGACGATGAGCCGGTAACGATCGGTTCGGCTGTCGCCGCGCTCGACGTCACGTCCGAAACGCCGATATTACGGCCCCAGCAGAAAAGTCGCCGGTCGATTGTCAGCGCACAGAATCCATCACTTCCGCCCGAGACCTGGCGAACCTGCAAATAATCGACAACGGTGTTCGTGTCACTCTTCGTAACTGGCCACGTTGGCGCGCTCGCGTTTGTGAGAGTGCCACGACCGAGCTGGCCACCGTCACCGACGCCCCAGCAGTAAAGATGATTGTTCGACGCGACGATGCCGCACGCCATGAAGTTGCCGGCGTAAACATCCGAGAATAGCACTGTTGCCGACGCGTTGAACGTCGAACTCTGGGCGCCCTTTGCATCGGTCGCCGTAAGCGTCTGGCTGCCGACGCGCGCGCCGAGCGTCCAAGTTGTCGTGGCCGTACCGGTCGCATCGGTCGTTGATGTGGCGGCCGAAACCGTGCCGCCGCCCGTGATCGAGCCGTTCCAGGTGACCACATCACCTGCGACCGGATTCCCGAATTTGTCCGTGACTTTCACGCTGAGCGACGGAACCGCCGCGCTAACGCCTGCGGAATCGACCGCCGTGACTGTGCGCCCCACCTTTATCATCGTGACGTGCAATGTGTCGGCCGCCGCGTTGGCGGTGAACACAATCGGCGGCAAGCCGGTGATCGTCGCGGTCACTGTCTGCGCTGTTGCCGTATTGCCGAGCGTCCAAGTCGTCGACGCCGTGCCATCGTTGCCGGTCGAGTCGATTGACGGCGCGACGGATCCGCTGAGCGCCGCGGCGGCCCAGGTGATCTTGGTGCCCGCAATTTTGTTGCCAAAAGCGTCAGTAACTTTCACGACCAGCGGGAGCGCCAGGACCGATCCGACGGTTCCAACTTGATTGTTGCCGCTGACAATCGTGAAGTTCGTGCCCGCGCCCGGTGTCGCGGTGGCGGAAAATGTCACGCTGTCGGTGACGAACGAACCCGACAGCAATGCCACCGCCGTCTGAGCACCAAGAGATGTGCCGAGCGTCCATGTCCCGGTCACGAGGCCGTTCGCGTCCGAGAGACCGCTGGGCGGCACAATCGTGCCGCCACCGGTCCGCACGGCAAACGCGACGCTCGCGCCGCTAACAGGAAGGCCGCCCGCGTCGATGACTTTCACGGTGAGCAGCTGCGAAAGGGGCGCGCCGATCTGCCCCGATTGCGCGTTGCCCGACACGCGCGTAATCGCAGACGCGAAGGCCGAATTATTCGGATTTTGCGGACCCGTCGTCGCTTCACGGCAGCCGCCAACGAGGGCGATTGTCGCGAGTACCAGTGCAACCGGTCCAATAGTAGAGAGTTTACGGCCGTGCATCATGACTCCGTGCTGATGGGTCTCTTCGGAGATTTGAGGCGAATGGACGCGCGCCGCCGGTACGCCGGCAACGTTTGTATAGCCCCCGGAGCAACGCGCCGGAGCCTGTTCGTCTGCTCAAACAAGACGTCCCGACCCGTCACGCGGTAACGAAACGGGCAAAAAGGGGCCCTTGGCGCCTGCGGCCGGTTTGCGCCGAACTGCCATTTTCGGGCCGCCCGCGTCAAAAACGGGGCTTGAGCGGGACGCTATCATTAACACTCATGACGCCCAACGGATCCTCTTCGGCAACCGCCTCCCAAGCGCAGCGTTATGCGGGTGTGACCGATGCGCGCATCGCCGCCGCTGAGACGCTGGCCGACCTCCGAGCCGGCGTGCTGCTCGACGCCGCGTTCGACCGCCGCACGGGCATCTTTTCGCTCGATGCGCGCGACAGGCGCTGGACGCAGGAGTTGGTATACGGAATGCTCCGGTGCCGCGCGTCGCTCGATGCGATGCTCGGCGATCGCGTCCGCGGAGGCCTCGTGCGGCTCGATCCCGACCTGACCGATCTGCTGCGCCTCGGCGCGTACCAGCTCTTTCATATGGGAAGCGTTCCGCCATACGCGGCGATCGCACAGACCGTCGAACTCGCGAAACAGCGGCACGGAATCGGCGCGAGCAAACTCGCGAACGCCGTCCTGCGCAGGCTCGACCGCGAACGCGACGATCTCAACATCGCAGCGCCGGCGGATCCGATCGCGGCGCTTGCGCTGAAGTTTTCGCATCCGCGCTGGCTCGTCGCGCGCTGGGTCGCGCGGTTCGGCGCTGAAGAAACTGCGGCGCTTCTCGACGCGAACAACCGTCAGGCTCCTCTGGTCGTGCGGCCGTTCGGCGTGGTGCGCGAGCAGCTCGAAGCGATGCTCGAGGCATCGGGCGTGGAGGTCGCCGACGCGCCGCTCGTGCGCGACAGTCTCGTCATCGGCGGTGGTGTCGGCCTCAGGGATCTCGGCGCGTTTCAGCAGGGACTGTTTTTCGTGCAGGATCCCGCCGCGACGCTGGTGACGCAGTACGCGGCATTTCCGCCCGGCGCGCGCGTCGCCGATTTGTGTGCGGCGCCGGGCGGAAAGGCAATTGAGCTTTCGCGCGCCGCCGAGTTCGTGATCGCCGCGGATGCGTCGTTTGCGCGGCTCGCGCGCCTGCGCGAAACGATTTCGCGTCTCGAAATTAAAAATGTGCGCCCGATCGTCGGCGACGCGCGGGCCGGCGCGATTGCGCCGGTCGATGCGGTCCTCGTCGACGCGCCATGCACGGGCACCGGCACGTTCCGCCGGCATCCGGATGCGCGCTGGCGTCTGACGCCCAACGACATCGCGGTTCTCGCGGCGACGCAGCGGTCGATCCTGCACGCCGCGGCGGGGGCCGTCGCGCCGGGCGGGCTTCTCGTCTACAGCACGTGCTCACTCGAAACCGAGGAGAACGACGCACAGGTGGAGACTTTTCTCGCAGCTCACGCGGAGTTCACGCTCGAGCCGCCGCCGGAGGGAACGGTGCCGGCATCGGTGCTCGACGCGGGGCGCCTTCGCGTGCTCCCCCAGCGCCACGGCGCGGATGGCTCGTTCGCGGCCCGCATGCGCCGCCGGAGCGCCTGATGGTATCGCGCGCGTTCGGCCGGAAGGTTCGGATTGCGCCGTCGCTGCTCGCGGCGGATTTCGCGCGGCTCAAGGATCAGATCGCGCAGATCGAAGACGGCGGCGCCGACTGGCTGCATGTCGACGTGATGGACGGCGTGTTTGTGCCGAATCTCAGTTTCGGCGCGAAGGTCATCGAGACGTGCCGCGCGCTGACGAAACTTCCGCTCGACGTTCACCTCATGGTCGTCGAGCCGGAAAAGTATTTCGACGCATTCGCGAAAGCGGGCGCGAGCGTCATGACGATTCACGTCGAAGCGGCGCCGCATCTCCACCGCCAGATTATGCGCATCAAGGAGCTCGGCTGCGCCGCGGGCGCCGTCATGAATCCCGGCACGTCGCTCGACAGCGTTCGCGAAATCGCCGCCGACCTCGACCTGCTGCTGATCATGAGCGTCAATCCGGGATTCGGCGGACAGGCGTTCATCCCGGAGGCGCTCGACAAGATCAAGCGCGCCCGAAAACTCCTCGACGACGTGAAGAGCTCGGCTGCGCTGGAAGTTGACGGCGGCATCAGCCGCGAAACGATCGCGGGATGCTGGCGCGCCGGCGCCGACACGTTCGTCGCCGGGAACGCCGTGTTTTCGGCGAAAGATCCGGCCGCGGAAGTTCGCGCGCTGCGCGCACTCTGCGCCGAAACGGTGTGAGGCGGATCTGAAATCGCGCGCGCAATGGTGGATCGTCGGCGGCATCGTCGCTCTCGCCGCGGTCGGGATTTTGTACGCGACGAAGGTGATCGGCGGCGGCATCGCTCCCGTTGAAGCGGGCAGTGTCGCACCGCAGTTCAGCGCCCTGACGACGAACGCGAACGCTCCCGCCGCGCCAAAATCGCTCGCCGACTACAAGGGACAGGTGGTGGTGCTCAACCTGTGGGCGACGTGGTGCGGTCCGTGCCGCGCGGAAATGCCGAGCCTCCAGAAACTGTACGAAGAGCTCGGACCGAAAGGACTGAAGATCGTCGCGGTGAGCATCGACAATCCCGGAATGGAAAACGCGATCCGCGATTTCAAGAAGGAATTCGGACTCACGTTCGACGTCCTCTACGCGCCCGACGGAAAGATCCAATACGACTACCAGGCGACGGGATATCCGGAGACGTTCGTCATCGGACGCGACGGTGTGATTCGGAAGCGCGTGATTGCCGCGACGGATTGGAGCGCGGAACCGCAGAAGGCATTGCTGCGGCAGCTGCTCGCGGAACCGGGCTCCTAGGTGCGCGTCCTCGGCATCGAGAGTTCCTGCGACGAAACATCGGCTGCGGTGATCTCGTCGCACGAGCGGGAGGTCGCGCTCGACTCCCTCGTGATCTTGTCGCAGGATGTGCACACGATTTTCGGCGGGGTCGTCCCGGAGATCGCATCGCGCGCGCATCTCGCGGCGATCGCGCCCGTGGTGAAGCGCGCGCTTGCCGACGCGGCGTGCGAACTCGGTGGCATCGACGCGATCGGCGTGACGAACGGGCCGGGACTCGTCGGCGCGCTGCTGGTCGGCGTGAGTTTCGCGAAATCGCTCGCGGCATCGCTTGGCGTGCCGGTGATCGGCGTGAATCACCTCGAAGGACACATGTTCGCGACGGCCCTCGAGGACGCGCGCGCCGTGCCGCCGTTCACGGCGCTGCTGGTCAGCGGCGGTCATACGCTGCTGCTCGATGTGCCGGCCTGGGGCGCATACCAGATTCTCGGATCCACCCGCGACGATGCCGCGGGCGAAGCGTTCGACAAAACCGCGAAGCTGCTCGGACTTCCGTATCCGGGGGGCCGGCATATCGAAGCGCTCGCGCTGAAGGGCGACCCGAAACGATTTCGTTTCTCGCGGCCGATGCTCAACGGCGGGCAGCGTCCGGGCGACGACGATTATTACGACGTCTCGTTCAGCGGACTCAAGACGGCAGTCTTGCTCGCGGTGCGCGATGCGCAGGCGCGCGGCGACGCGGCGCTCGACGAAGCGCGTCCCCATCTGGCGCGCGCCTTTCAGGACGCCCTCATCGAAACGCTCGCGGCGAAAACGGTGCGCGCCGCGGTGCAGTTCGAGCGCGGCAAGATCGTGCTCGGCGGCGGTGTCGCATGCAATCAGGCGCTCGTTTCCGCCGTGCGTGAGCGCGCGCGCGCGCAGGTCGGGCGCGACGCGATGGTGTTCGCGCCGAGCCTGCGCCTCGCGACGGACAACGCCGCGATGATCGCGCGCGCGGCGCTCTTTCACATCTCGCGCGGCGAACGCTCCGACCTCTCGCTGAACGCCTTCTCGTCGCTGCCGATCGCGTGCACGCTATAACGGCGCACGCGTTCGCGTACCGGCTCGGGCCGCTCGAGGTCACCGGGTTCGGCGTCGCGATGCTGCTCACGTTCGTCATCGCACAGATCGTGATGACATCGGAGCTCATGCGGCGCGGCCACCCGGAAGCGGCGAACGCGATGAGCGACTTCACGGTCGCGGGTGTGATCGGCGGTTTGCTCGGCGCGAAGATCTATTACGTGCTGCTCACCGGCGACAGCATTTTTCACCGCGGCGGTTTCGTATTCTGGGGCGGCCTGATGGGCGGCCTCGTGAGCACCGCGATCGTCATCAGATGGAAGAAAATTCCATACTGGCGCATCGCCGATGTCGGCGGCATCGGGATGGCCGCGGCGTACGCGGTCGGCCGCACCGGATGCTGGGCGGTGGGCGACGACTACGGCCGTCCGTGGGCGAGCCGCTTCGCCGTGATTTTCCCCGACGGCGCGCCGCCGTCGACCGCCGGCACCATGGTGTCGCAGTTCGGAATCAAATCGCTGGCCGGCCGTTCACCGTCCGATCTGATTTCCGTGTATC
>DASYSH010000580.1:0-3890 GCA_036003525.1 Gemmatimonadaceae bacterium
GCGTGATCGGCGCGGGCCCCGGCGGCTTGTCGGCGGCCGCGGCCGCGGCCGCGCTCGGCGTGCCGACGGTGCTGATCGAACGCGAGGCGATGGGCGGCGACAGTCTCAACACCGGATCCGTCCCGTCGAAGGCGCTGCTCGCGGCGGCGAAGCGCGCCGAGGCCATCCGCGGTGCTGCGGTGTTCGGGCTCGACGTTCAGAACATCAGAGTCAATTTCGCCAACGTAAGCGAGCACGTGCAGTCGGTCGTCACGGCGGTCGAGCCCGCGTATTCGATGGAGCGGTTCACCGGTCTCGGCGTTCGCGTCATCCGCGCGCACGCGCAGTTCAAGGATGCGCGGACGGTGACGGCGGGCGACTTCGAGATCCGCGCGCGCCGTTTCGTTGTCGCGACGGGATCAAGGCCAACAATTCCCGCGATTGCCGGATTGGATAGTGGACCTTTTCTCACCAGCGAGACCATTTTCGAACTGAAAGAACGACCGGAGCACCTCATCATTGTCGGTGCGGGAAGTATCGGCCTCGAACTGGCACAGGCGTTCCGCCGGCTGGGAAGTTCGGTGACGGTGCTTGAAGCGGCGCGGCCGCTCGCCGGCGATGATCCGGAATGTGTCGATATCGTTCTCGACCGGCTCGAGCGCGAAGGTGTCGTCATACGGAGTGGCGTGAATGTCGTCGGCGTTACTTATGTCGGCGGCACGGTCACGGCGGCGATCGAGTTGGCCGGCGCCGAACAGACCATCACCGGCAGTCATCTGCTGATTGCCGTCGGACGCACGCCCGCGCTCGATGGTCTCAATCTCGACGCCGCGGGAATTCGCCACGACCACTCCGGCATTGTCGTTGATCGCAAACTGAAAACGACGAACGCCCGCGTCTACGCGATCGGCGATTGCGTTGCGGGTCAGACGCCGCTCGCGAACGCGGCGGAACATCAGGCCGGGCTTGTCGTCCGCAATGCGCTGTTCCGCATGCCAATACGCTTCGACGGCAGCACCGTCCCCCGCGCAACTTATACGGAACCGGAACTCGCCCAGGCCGGCCTCACCGAAGCGCAGGCAGCTGGTATGAAAATCCGCATAGCGCGCTGGCCCTACAACGATAATGACCGCGCGCATACCGAACGCGACACGCGAGGTCATATTAAAATCATCACGACAGCCAAAGGTAAGATAGTAGGAGTGACCATTGTCGGCGCGCAGGCGAGTGAATTAATAGGCGTCTGGGCGCTGGCGATCCGGCAGGGGCTCAATATTCGTGCTTTCGCCGATATTGTGTTGCCATATCCGACACTGTCAGAAATCGGTAAGCGTGCCGCGATAGACTATTTCGGCCCGAGTTTGACCGGCATTTGGGTGCGACGCATCATCGGGTGGATGCGAATCTTCGGCTGAGGTGAATTTGGACGCGACCAGCGAACCAGTTGCAGTCGAGAGTGTTTTGCGGCCGCCGCGGAAGCCGCGCGTCGGCCTTTCCGGAAAGCTGCTGCTGCTCACCGTCCTCTTTGTGATGGTGGCGGAAATTCTGATTTACGTTCCCTCGGTCGCGAATTTCCGTCTCAACTGGCTGAGCGATCGCCTTGCCGCCGCGCACACCGCCGCGCTCGTGCTCGATGCCGCACCGAGCGGCATGGTGCCGGAAAGCCTCGCCAAACAAATTCTCAACAGCATCGGTGCGCGCGCGGTCGCCATGAAGATGGGCAACCAGCGTCGCCTGCTCGCGGCTGCCGACATGCCGTCGGAAATCGCGCAGGACATCGACATGCGGCAGCGGTCCTGGCTGCACTCGATCTACGACGCATTCGAGACCTTGCTGACATGCAAGCAGGGTGACGTGATGCGCGTGGTCGGTCCCGCGCCGATGGGCGGCGACTTCCTCGAGATCATCCTCAACGAGGGACCGCTGTGCAAGGCGATGTGGACGTTCTCCGTCAACATCCTGATGCTGTCGCTGGCGATCTCCTGCATCACGGCGATGCTGCTGTTCTTTGCGATCCACTATCTCCTGGTGCGGCCGATGTGGCGCATCACCGAAAATATGATCGCCTTCCGCGCCGATCCCGAGAATCCCTCGCGCATCATCGCCGAAAGCGGACGGCAGGACGAGATCGGCACCGCCGAAGAAGAACTGGCCTCGATGCAGCGCGAGCTCGCCTCGATGTTGCATCAACAGAGCAGGCTCGCCGCGCTCGGTCTTGCCGTGTCGAAAATCAACCACGACCTGCGAAACCTGCTGGCCTCGGCGCAGCTTTTCTCCGATCAGCTCTCCACCTCGCCCGATCCGAAAGTGCAGCGCTTCGCGCCGAAGCTGATGCGCGCACTCGAACGCGCGATCGCGTTCTGCCAGTCGACGCTCTCTTACGGTGGTGCACAGGAAGCGCCGCCCGAGCGCAAGACCATCGAAGTCGAGCCGCTGATCGAGGAAGTGCACGAGGCGCTCGGCCTCGGCCTCGATGTTCCGATCCGCTGGATCGTCGCCGTGGAGCGCGGGCTGACGGTCGAAGCCGATCACGATCAGTTGTTCCGCGTTCTCGTCAACCTCGCGCGCAATGCCATGCAGGCACTGGAAACGCGCGGCGCGCGCGATCCCGCCCGCGATCAAATTCGTATCACCGGACGACGCGAAGGCAGCGTCGCGGTCATAGAAATATCCGACACCGGCCCGGGCGTGCCGGAAAAAGCCCAGGCCCATCTGTTCCAGGCGTTCCAGGGGTCGGTGCGATCGGGAGGCACAGGTCTCGGCCTGGCCATCGCGGCGGAACTCGTTCGCGCGCATGGCGGCGAAATCCGCCTTGTGCCGGGGACGATCGGCGCCACATTCAGCATCTCGATCCCCGACCGCGCCGTCGACCTCAATTCACGACGCGGTGAACGCGCCAGCGCCTGACGACCGGAAGAGGTAGCCGCCGGCGGTGTTCTTCGCCTAGGGGCGGGCATAACATTTCGCATAAAGGAAAATTTATATGGTGCAGCCGGTGAATCTGCTTGCGGTTGCGACTGCGGTGCCGCCGCACAAGCTTGAGCAGACGGCCGTCACCGCGGCGGCGCGGCACGCCTATGCGCGCACATTTGCGCGCTATCCGAAACTCGCCGACGTTTTCGTCAATGTCGGAATCGACAGCCGCTATTCGGTGCGGCCGCTCGAATGGCTCAGCGAGCCGCACAATCTCGCCGAACGCACCAACGTCTATCTCGAGAGCGCGAGCGAATTGTTCGTGCGGACGGCACGCGCCGCGCTCGATCAAGCTGGCATCTCCGCGCGTGACGTCGATGTCGTCGTTACGGTGTCCTCGACCGGCATCGCGACGCCCAGCATTGAAGCACGCGTTGCGCCGGAGATGGGATTTAGGCCGACGGCGATGCGCGTACCGGTGTTCGGCCGCGGATGCGCTGGAGGGGTGTCCGGATTGACGCTCGGTGCACGGCTCGCGCGCGCGGAGCCGGGCGAAGTCATTCTCGTGGTTGTGGTGGAGCTGTGCACGCTGGCGTGCCGCATCGACCGCGGATCGAAGGCCGATGTGATCTCCTCGGCGCTTTTCGGCGACGGCGCGGCGGCTGCCGTGCTGCGCGCCGGCCCGCCGACGGGAGAACTGCGCATCGGCGCCGCGGCCGAACATACCTGGCTGCGCACGCTCGACATCATGGGCTGGATGATCGATCCGGTCGGCTTCCGCGTGATGCTGTCGCGCTCACTGCCGCGCTTCGTCGAACAGAAACTGGCCGCGCCGGTGCGTCGCTTCGTCAAGTCTGCAAAGCTGCAGGCGCCGCATCTGATCTGCCATCCGGGCGGCGCGAAAGTTCTCGACGCGATCGAAGTGGCCCTTGAGCTGCAGAAGGGCACCTTGCGTGACGAGCGTGACGTGTTGCGCAACTACGGCAACATGTCGGCGC
>DASYSH010000581.1:0-2064 GCA_036003525.1 Gemmatimonadaceae bacterium
CGGCGAAATCGGTGATCGCCACTGTCTCGGCAGACTTCACGCGCGACGGGTCGTAGTAGTCGCCGAAGAAATCGGACTGAGACTTCATCTCGGCTGCCGCCGCGGTGTCGAGCACGGATGCGCCCTGACCGGGCGCGACCAGCCAGGCGGTGGTGCCGTTGAATCCGGTCGCGACTTCACCGCCGGCGAACGACTGCTTGGACACATAAAGATTCGGCTTTGAGTTCCACGTCTCCATCGTTCCGCTGATATTCGCCGCGGGGATCGAGAGCGAGACCGTTTCATGCCTGGAGTTGTGCTTGTCCATTGCGGCGCGGCCGCCGACTGCGGCGTCATGTTTCTCGAGCAACGACTTGGCCGACGGCAGCGTTTGCGCCGACGCGGCGCCCGCCGAGACGGCGAACGCGAGTATGGCAACCATCGCCAGGACACAACGACCCCGGGCGACGTGAGCGGGACGAATGGAATGCATCTGGTCCTCGAAGATGGAAGGATCTGCCGGGCGCCGTTTTCGACGTCGTCCGAACGGTCAAATATCGCGACGCGAAGCGGGCGGCGCCACGACTATATGAATGACGCAAAAAATGATCAGCGCTTGTCCGCAGCGAGGCCGGCCTCGATGGCGAGGCGCACACGCTCCTGCTGCGTGTCACTTCCTCCTACCATCACAGCCGCAAGATTGTTCTGCAAAATCAGAATGTGGCGCATCGGGTAGACCATTTTCCCTGCGGGCGCCGCCATGAGCGTGTCGAGCGTCGATGTCACGGCGCGCCTCGCGAGGCTGTCCGGATAGATATAGGCATAGAGCACCGACGGACCGATCTGGTACGCGTGCACGGGTGCCTTCCAGTAATCCTCGCCTTTTTGATCGTGCAGCGCCTGCGGGGCGAGACCTGAGCGGACGAGCCGCTCGACGAGATGCGGCTCGTCCCATTGTCCGTTCGAAGGAAGCGATGCCGCAACGGCAGCGGTGGTCGACTCCGCGGAGATCGCCGCGCGTGAGGCGAGTTCGGCTTTCGACTGCTTCTCGGCCGCCGACGTGCATGCGGAGAGCAGCACCGCGAACGCAACCAATCCCGCGCTCTTGTTTCGCTTATTATCAGACATGGGTTCTTCCCGGGATGAGACGGCGCCTGGCGGCGTCCGCGTCGATAAATGGCTGTGGGCGGCGCGGTTTTTCAAGTCGCGCTCGATCGCGGTAACTGCGATCGAAGGCGGCAAAATCACAGTGAACGGGGAGCGCGTGAAGCCTTCGCGCGAAGTCAAAACCGGCGATGCCGTGCGCGTCCGGCTTGGACCATACGAACACATCGTGATCGTGCGCGCGGTCAGCGACCGGCGCGGGCCGGCGAGCCAGGCCGCGCTCCTGTACGAGGAGACCGCCGAGTCCAGAGCCGCGCGGGAGAAACTTCACTGGCAGCTCAAGCACGCGGCGCCCGTCATCGATCCCGGCGAAGGCCGGCCGACAAAAAAAGACCGCCGCGATCTCAACAAGTTCAAGGGGTTTTGAACCGCGCGATCCATCGATCGAACGCGGCGAGATGCTTCGCGACGAGCGCGCGGGTACTTTCATCCGACAACCGGCCGTCCGCGATCCGCTCCTGAATTTTCGGAAGAATCACTTCGGGCTGCGGCATCGCCGGTGAGTCGTTGAAGACCAGGATTTGGCGCAGGTGATACTGCATGCGCATCGTGCCGCTGATCCCCGTGCTTCCGCCCATCATCGCCGCCGGTTTACCGCGCAGCGCCGACTTCGGCCGCGCCCGCGACGCCCAGTCGATCGCATTCTTCAGCGTGCCCGGGACGGAGTAGTTGTATTCCGGGCTGACGAACAGGACACCGTCGGCCGCGTCGATCGCCCTGTCGAGCGCGAGCACGAGCGGCGGATACGGATCGACATCGTGATCCGCGTTGTAGTGCGGAAGCCCGCCGAGCTGCGCGAACTCGGTGATCGTCATCCCCGGTGGCGCGAGTTCCACCGCGGCGTTGTACAGAATGCGGTTGAACGAACCCGCGCGCAGCGATCCAACGAGCGCGAGTACGTTGTGCGGCATCAGAGTGCTC
>DASYSH010000582.1:0-1754 GCA_036003525.1 Gemmatimonadaceae bacterium
CTCGTAACGCGGTCTCATTGAACGCATGACCGCGCCCGGTGGATCGCCCGAGCAGGCGCTCACCATCGCCCAACTGACGAACGCGGCGAAGGAAATCCTCGAAGGCGCCTTTCCGCCGATCTGGATCAAGGGTGAGGTGAGCAACTTCACCGCGCATCGCAACGGCCATTGGTATTTCTCGCTGCGCGATGCCACGGCGCAGCTCTCGTGCGTGGTCTGGTCGCGCGACACGCAGCGCATTCCCGCTCCGCCCGACGAAGGAATGCGCATAATGGCGCACGGGCAGATTTCCGTGTACGCCGCGCGCGGACAGATGCAGTTCATGGTTCGCGCGATGGAAGCGGAGGGCGAAGGACTTTGGCGCAAGGCGTTCGAAAAAACCAAAGCCGCGCTGCAGAGAGATGGACTGCTCGATCCTGCTCGAAAACGTCCGCTGCCGCGATTTCCGCGGCGCGTGGCGGTGATCACCAGCCCCGATGGCGCGGCGCTGCACGACATCATTTCAGTCATCCAGCGCCGCAACAGTGGCGTGGATATCGTCGTGATCGCGGCGGCGGTGCAGGGGGAAGCGGCACCTGATTCACTCGTCGCGGCGATCGAGCGTCTCGGGCGCTGGGGCGGCGCCGACGTTGTGATCATCGGACGCGGCGGCGGCTCGCGTGAAGATTTGTGGGCGTTCAACGATGAGCGTGTTGCGCGCGCAATCTCCGCGTCCGCGATTCCGACGATCTCCGCCGTCGGACACGAAGTCGATTTTACGATCGCGGATTTTGTCGCGGATTTTCGCGCGGCAACCCCGAGTGCCGCTGCGGAAGCGGCGGTTCCGGTGCTCGCGGAGCTCCACGCCTACCTGCAGGCCGCAGGGACGGCGGTGAGGTCATCGACCGAACGGCGTCTGCGCGATGCGGGCCATACGCTGCGGCAGCTCTCGCGCGATCTGGCCGTCCGCTCGCTGCGAACCGTTGAGCGGCGCCGCGCGCGTGTGCAGGAGGCCGCGGCGCGCCTCGAAGCGCTGAGCCCGCTTGCGACGCTGGCGCGCGGATACGCGGTCGTGTTGAATGAAAAGGGCGGCGCCCTGCCGAGCGCCGCGATGATCAAGCCGGGGATGCATTTCGCCATGGAGATGCGCGACGGACGCGTGCACGCAACGGCCGACGAAGTCATTGTGCGGGCCTCACAAACTGCCAAGAAAGGGGCTGCATGACTTTCGAAAAGAATCTTGAGCGTCTCGAAGAAATCGCGGCGAGCCTCGATCGGGACGATCTTTCGCTGGAACAGGCGCTGACGCTGTTTGAGGAAGGGATCGCGAAGCTGAAGGCCGCGAGCACGGAGCTCGCGAAGGCCGAGGGACGTGTGGCGAGGCTCGTCGAAAAAGCGGAAGGCGTGTTCGAGGTGACGGGTGACGCGTGAGGGATCTGAGGGATGATGCGTAAGGGGATTGTGAGGGGTGACGCATGATCGAAGCTGCTGCGGCGAACTCACGGCAGCTTAGTTTCGCTGCCGAGCGCACCGCGGCCGATGCGGCGCTCGCGACGTTCGCGACGACCTATTTGCAGTCGGTCGAAGGGCCGATTGCGGACGCCGTGCGCTACTCGATGCTCGGTGAGGGGAAGCGGCTTCGCGCGATTCTTCTCATGGTCGCGTATCGGGCCGCGGGCGGCACCGGCGACGCAAGCGCCCTCGGTGCCGCCGTCGAGGTCGTGCACGCGTACTCACTCGTGCACGACGATCTGCCGTGCATGGACGACGACGAC
>DASYSH010000583.1:0-9748 GCA_036003525.1 Gemmatimonadaceae bacterium
GCAATTGCCCGCGAACTGGATTCGATTCGCATTTTCGAGAAGGCAAACGGTCTGCGCTACACGGGAACCGTGCTCGACGATCACAGCGCGCCGATCGAAGGCGCGGTCGTGATGGTGGCGGGGAAGGCGCGCGAACTTCGCACTGACGCCGCGGGACATTTTTCCGTCGAGGGATTCGGCGCGGGGACGGTCGTGGCGCGCGTGCGTAAAATCGGTTTTGCTCCGCAGCTCCACACGCTGCAAATGATCCGCTCGAAGATCGACAGCATTCGCATGAAACCGCTCGCGCGCAATCTCTCGACGATCGAAATTCAGGCGAAGAGCGGTTTCGGGAAGGACACGTTTGCGTACAAGGATCTCGATACACGCATGCGATGGAAGAGCGAGAAGTCGTACGTCGTCTCCCGCGAGGAGTTCGATCAGCAGGGAACGACCGACCTCGCGAACGCGATCCGTTATTCAGTGACCGGAGGAAAGTACGGCGGCACCCTCCAGCACCCGATGCCCGATGGCTGCGTGATCATGAATGGCGATCACGCGATGAAGGACTGGCCGCTCACCGCGTTTTTCGCCGACGAAGTCGAAGCGGTGGAAGTATATCCGCCGAAGTCGGACGTGACGGGAACGCTCGAAGCCCGCGGATGTGATCCCAAAAAGCAGACGTATATCATCTGGATGAAGGGAAATTCCAAGCGGTTTCCGCCGAATCCGTGACATCGATTCAGGTCTAGTTCGTTCGGGCGATGCAACTAGGCCCTTTTGGCGATTGTTGACTCTAAAAAATAGCCGTACTCTGCAGGCACAACCTTGCGGGGAGTGCTTATGTCACGCGTTCGCATCACGGCGGCAGAGTGGGTCGAGCATCATCGTCAGGGCGACGCGAAGATCGTCGACGGCCGGCGCCATCTCATCGCGCAGGAACCATGCACGGGCGAATCGTCGCTCGTCGAAGTCGACATCGAAGATGAGCCCGACGTGCGCTGCGCCGTGGTCGACGGACGTCTCGACGCCGAGGACATGGCGCGGGCGCTCACCGGCTTTCGCGGCGTGCAAACCGGCACGACGTCATCGATGCGATACGTCCGCGCCTCGTCGGATGGCGATGCCTGCGCGTACGTGTTCGACGAAGATTCCGGGATGGTCTACATCCTCGATTAGCGGCCGGCCGGAGGTCACGGTTCTGTAAAAGTCGCAGCCAGCTCGAACGTCCCGTCGACGATTTGCAAGAAACTTCGCTCCTCGCGCAGGATGAACTTCTTCTCCTGCGCGGCCGCAAAATTGGCGGCCCCATCCGGATCAATCTTGATCCGGGCTCTGTACCGTTCATACGCAGCGAGACTCGAGAACGCGATCATCGCCCAGGCGACGTCGTTCGTTCCCTCGTGCGGCAGAAAATATCCCATGAGATGTCCGCCACAGCGCGGAATGACGCGGCCCCACACTTCGGCATACGACGCGAACGCGTCGCGCTGATAGGGATCGATCTGATACCGGATGAGGCAGGCGATGGTCATGTGATGAATGATGCCGCTTGCTGCGCCGCCATACTTCGTCTAACATCAAAGTATGGATGTCACCGGGCCCGATGAATCCTCAGTCTCGCGCATCGCAGGGGCGATAGGCGAGCCCGCGCGCGCGCGAATGCTCTACGCGCTGCTCGATGGCCGCGCGCGCACGAGCACCGAGCTCGCGATGACCGGCGGGGTGAATCCGTCGACGGCAAGCGCACATCTCGCGAAGCTCAAAGCTCACGGCTTGGTTCGTGTCCTGGTGCAGGGCAAGCATCGCTATTACAGTCTCGCGGGCGCAGACGTCGCGCGCGTGCTGGAGGGATTGAATGTGCTCGCCGGCGGCGCGGGCGCGAATTTCGTGCCGAATACGCCGAGCAAATTGCGCGCCGCGCGCACCTGCTACGATCATCTCGCGGGCGCGCTCGGGGTGCAGCTCTTCGATCGCTGGACGGCGATGGGATTGGTCGGGATCGAGTCCGATGACTCCTGCGAGCTCACCGCGAAAGGGGTTCGCGCATTTGAATCGCTCGGGATGGATATCGATGCTGCGCGCGTAGCGCGGCGCCGATTCGCGTTCGCCTGTCTCGATTGGAGCGAGCGGCGGCCGCATCTCGGCGGCGCGGTCGGCGCAGCGTTCCTGGAAACTGCGTTCAGAAGGAAGTGGCTTTCGCGCGTGCGCGACAGTCGCGCCGTGGTCGTTACGACACCCGGCGCGCGCGAGTTCGCCAGTCGTTTTGGTATTCGAACCTGAGGAGAGCCGGTCGTGAAGAAACGGGATAAAGCGGCGGTCACACTGCCGGATAAATCGCGCGAGCAGGCAATGGCGTCACTGCGCCGCTACATCGAGGAAAATCTCGACCAAAAAATCGGCGACCTCAAAGCCGCGCTGTTTCTCGATTACATCCTCGAGGAACACGGCCCGGCGATTTACAATCAGGCCATTGCCGATGCGCGGAGATTTTTCGAGGAACGGTCAGCGGATCTCGGCGCGGTCGGATATCAGGCCGAGTTTCCCTATTGGATCGGGACGGGACGGAGTAAGTAGTCGGATGCGCGCGAGCGAATCGAGCGCCCGAACATTGTCCTTCTTCATTGCGCGAACGGCCCAGTCTGCGCTGCACAGCGTAATCGCCGGGGGAAGTGCAAACATGAGCCACGCCCACCGGCTCAGACTGACCAGTCCATCGACAAAGCCGTACCGAGAAATGGTCTGGACGATCGGACCCCAGCCGAAATAGAGCGATACCCCTGCGGCCAGTGAGAATGCGGCGATCGCGATGACTGTGCGTCCCCGCATTTTCGGAGCGCACTCACTGCATACGAGCTGAGCCTCGACGAGCCATGCATCGACTGCGCCATGCTCGTCCTTCGACCACGAGGTCCCACAGTTCGCGCAATGATTGCTTGCATTGCGGGCTGCGCCGATGCGTCTCCTCCATACGCGTGCCGCCGCAATGAACGGAACGGCAGCGCCGGCCGCGACTGTTGCAAAGAACGGGATGGTGGTGAGGACCATCAGCGGTGGCCAACTCGGGACGACTGAATCGCGCCTCTCCGTTAATACTGCGGACGTCATACCGATCTCGCCAGCGTCCTCTCGACGTCAGTAGCTCGCATAACTCTGATTGGCCGCGTGCGCCGCTGCTTGCAGCTGGCGCACGACGGTCGACTGGAGCAGGAGACTCTTGCCTGCGACAATCGCATTCGACGGAAGCGCGCGCGCGTCATGCCCGGTGATTCGTTCGTAAATCACCAGCGCCGCGACATACGTCCCGAGCGGCGTGGGATGCAGACCATCGCTCGAATACAGCTGTAGTGCCGGATCAAACGCCCACGCCTTAAGCCATGCTTCGCCGGCGGGCATGAAAACACCGTTCACCGATTGCGCCGCCTGTTGATACGCGAGCCGGCAGTCATCGAAGAACGCGGTGCGGTCGCTCGTCGGCCATACCATATATAGGGCGATCTTCGCGCCGGAGGCTTTGATATACGGATCGAACATCTTCGTCCATAACGTGAGCGAATCGCGGTTCACCGGCAGCGTGGACGATCCCTGCTGGAGCACGACATAGTTCCATCCGCCGGCCTTGAGCTGCGCGAGCGCGTTGGTTGCGCCGTTGAGATGATCGATCAGCGCGAGGTCCGGGCCCGTCGCGGACGAGACGCGAATCGTGTCGCCGACGGATGCGCCGAGCGCGGCGACCGTTCCCGGAAGATCGTTCACGTACGTGAGGCTGTTGCCGACGAACAGAACGTGAATGCCGCCGGCCGGCAGGGGGCCCAGTGATCCGGCGCCTCCGCACCCAACGGTGGCGACCAACGCGACGATCGAGGCGAGCGCGCGGTTGCGCCGGCGAATCATCACGGCGACGGGCGACCGAATCGTTCGATCGTGATCAGCGAATCAACGACACCCGCGCGGTTCAGCGCGCTCGAGGGACGCGACAACAACGTCTGGTCGAAGAATGCGCGGACGTATGTCCGCACGAGACCCATGTAAAAGTCCTGCCTGCGTGCGATCGAGTCAGTGCCCGACTGGAGAAGCTTTCGATCCATGAACGTCCCGTGAGTAAAGTCGGGCGCCTCTGCCATCACGAGATAGCTGCCGCCGGGCATCGCGGCCATCGCGGCCTCCTCGTTGTGCTGATTCTGATTCGCCATCGAATCGTACTGCGCGCGCGTGAGTTTCATCTGGCGCAGCGTCTCCGCCGTGGGCGCGGGAGTTCGCGCGCTGGCGTAGATCGAATGGCCGCTGACGAAGAATAGAAACGGCTGCTTGATGACGTGGGCTGCGACACCGCCATCGTACGGGCGTCCGTCATCCTCGGCATCTTCGTTCAGGCACGCGCGAATTCGGGTTTGACTTCGGCACGCGCTTGCCGCCGCGACACCTCCCAGCGAGTGGCCGAACGCGCCGACCTTCGTCCAGTCGATGTGCTCAGCAAACGGCATGGCGCGCGACGGCGTCGCACTGAGGCGGACCAGTCTGTCGAGAACGAATCGAATGTCGTCTGCGCGCGGAGGAATCTGCGCCAGTTGATACGCCACGGCCCCGTTCGGCTCCCGCTGCGCGGAATCCCACGGCGCCTGTGCAAATGGAATGACGCGCCCGTCGGGGAATCGCGTTGCCCACGAGTCGTACGGATGTTCGATGCCGGCGACGATGTAGCCGTGGCTCGCGAGGTCCTCGACCTGTGCGGCATACGTGAGAACCGATTCCTCGAATCCCGGCGAGAATACGAGGAGAGGCGCGCGTCCGACCGTCGCTGAAAATGACGCGCGTTCCAAGCTGGCCGACACGACTTTCCCCGACACGACCGCTGTGAACGCCGCGCCGAACATCGCGCGGACCGGAGTTTCGCCGATGCTGCGAACGATTTTGTCCACATCGGGGATGTAGGCCGCATGCGGCGTCGAGCCGGATGCGGCGGGATACCAGACGTAGACCATTACCTCCCGCGGCGTATCGAGACCGCGGGTAAACGGCTCTGTCCTGGAAGAATCGATCCAGTGATACGCGACGCGCCCGACCGGAAACCGGCCAGTCGGCGGCGGAATATGCGGCGCGACAGGACCGGGCTGCGACGAAAGTGTGGCCGCCGTCAGCATCGCGGCGACCAGTGATGTCAAACGCATATGACTCAATCGTTCCGCAATGCGACGAGCGCCTCGATCCGCGATGCGCGCCACGACGGCACGAGGCATGCGAGCACCGCGACGACGGCGAACAATGCGGTCACACCGCCGAACACGATCGGATCGAGCGGCTTCACATCGAACAACAGCGTCGACAGCGCCCGCCCGCCCGCCGCGGCGACGACAAGTCCAATCACGAGTCCGATTGCCACCAGCCTCATTCCCTGCAAGACGATCAATCGGATCACGTCAGTCCGTTCGGCGCCGAGCGCCATGCGAATGCCGATCTCACCGGTGCGCTGCGTGACGGCGTACGCGAGCACGCTGTACAACCCGAGCGCGGACAAGAACAACGCGATGATGGAGAACGCTCCCGTGAGCCACGCCGTGATGCGCTGCACGCCAAGCGTCTGCATGAGCTGCGTGTCGAGCGTGGCGAAGAATGAAACGGCCTGCGATTTGTCAGCCGCTGCGACGGCGGCGCGGAGCGCTGCCTGCAGCGAGCTGGCGTCGCCGTCGGTGTATGCGATCACTGTTTGCGCCACGCCGCCCTGCTGGCGCATCGCCTGATACAGCATGTCGGGCGGCGGCGAGTTCAATCCCGCCGCCTTGATGTCAGCAGTGACGCCGACGATTTCGAGCTTGACGTCGGCCGCTTGTCCTCGCAGCAGATACTGACCGATCGCGCTTTGATGCGGAAAGAGCCGCTTGGCGAACGATTCGCTGATGATCGTCACCTGCGGGGCTCCGTCGATGTCGGTCGGGAGAAATGCGCGGCCTTCCTTCATCGGAATCTTCAGCAGCGAAAAATAATCCTCGCTCACCGTATTGATAAACGCGATGGGGCGCTCGGCGAGCGGCGGAATCGGCTGTCCGAACACCGCGTATACCGCGCGTCCGGCGCCGCCGTTGATCGGCAGCCCGCTCGCAGTCGCCGCGATCCTGACCATCGGGTTCGCGCGCAGGTTGTCGATCACCTGATTGTAGAAATTCACCGCCTGCGCCTTGCCCGGATAACGCTGCGTCGGCGCGTTCACGAACACGCTCGCGACTCCGCGCGCCGAAAATCCCGGCGACGTCGATTGCAGTTTGACGAAGCTCACCAGCAGCAGGCTCGACCCGATGAGCAGAACGACCGAGAGCGAAACTTCGGCGACGATCAGGAAACCGCGAAACCGCGTTCCGCGCGCGCCGCCGACCGTTCCGCGCGAGCTGTCCTTGAGTACATCCGCGAGATTCACGTTCGACGCCTGCATCGCCGGCACGAACCCGATGACGAGTGACGACAGCACCGACAGCCCGATGGTGAACGCGAGCGTCAGGCCGTTGAGCGAGAACGTCGTCGTCGATTGCAGCTGATTCACGAATACGGCCTGAACGCCCTTCAGCGCGAACAGCGCAAGCACGATGCCGAGCGTCGCGGCGAGCGAGCAAAAAATCAGCGTTTCGAGCAGAAACTGTCTGACGAGGTGCCGCCGCGTTGCTCCGAGAGAGAGCCGCACGCCGATTTCCTTGTGACGCGCTGAAAGACGGCCGAGGAAGAGATTGGAAACGTTCGCGCACGCGATCAGCAGCACGAAGCCGACCGCGGTGAGAAGCAAAATGAACGTCGGCCGGACGGGCCCGACCTGCTCCTCGATCCACGTTTTCAAAATGTTTTCGTTGTTGCCGTCGAGGCGGTTCGGATACGCCTGCTGATAGTGTTTCGAAATCGCCCGCACCTCGGCTTCGGCCTTTTCGAAACTGACGCCGGGTTTCAAGCGCGCCGTGATCTGCATATAACCCGCACCGCCTTCACGCTGCGCGGGAGTGAGGAACGCCGGTGAGAACGGCCACGGCGAAAGCGCCTGAATGATGGCGATCGGGGCGGGGAGTCCCTCGGCGAGAATTCCGACCACGGTCGTACCCACGCCGTCGAGCTGAATCGTCGAGCCGACGAGACCTTCGCGTTTTCCGAACCGCGTTTTCCAGACGTCGTACGAGAGAATCGTCACATGCGGTCCGTTCTCCCTGTCTTCGTCTTCGTTGAAGTTTCGGCCGCGCGCAAGCTGGAGGCGGAGCGTCGGGACGAAACTCGCGGTCACGTCGAGCGTCGTGAGCTGCTCGGGATCGGCGCCCTCTCGCGTGAGCACGCGTGAGTTGAAGGAAGACGCCGAGATGTCGCTGAAGACCGTTTGCTCGGCGCTGAAGATCCGGTATTTCGGAACCGACATCACCGGCGCGACGACGTTTCGCGAGACGTTATTGGTCCAGATCCGCACCAGTTTGCCGGCGTCCGGAAGGTTGATCGGATTGAGCACGACCGTGTTGAACACGCTGAACAGCGCAGTGTTCGCGCCGATGCCGAGTGCGATGGTGAGGATCGCGACAGCAGTGAAGCCCGGGGATTTAAACAGGCTTCGAAACGCGTATTTGAGTTCGGTCATCTGCGGCTGGTGGGGCGTCGTCGCGTGATCAGCGCGGGAGACGCGTACCCCAGATTAGAGTGGCGGCGGTCTCAGACCGTTGCTTTTGTCGCGGGTGAATCCGGCCCGATGTTCCAAAGTCAGCGCGACCGGGCTACGAAAGCTGTTTCCTGAAGCAATGCTTCTCACCCACCTCGAGCTCACTCGAATCCACCTTGTACCGCGCAATCTTTTCCGGATACTCCTTCAGCTCCGCATGCTCGAACCCGCACGACAAAAACAACTCGTCCGAGTACGAAACCGCGAACAGCTGCTCATATCCGCGCTTGAGTGCCAGCGTTTCGAGCGCCGCGATCAGCGCTTTGCCGTAGCCGAGTCCCTGCGCATCCTGGGTCACCGCGAGCGAAACCAGTTCCACGATCGTTGGCGAATATTCATCGAGCGCGGCACAGGCGACCACGCCGCCGTCGGCATCGCGAACCACGCGATAGTCGGCGAGATGCGCGTAGGCGAACTCTTCGGTGCGCTTCAGCGTCAGCCCCGCCGCGACGTATTTGTTGTTGAGTGCGACCAGCGACTGGATGTCGGTTTCGTTTGCGCGAGTGACTTTCATTTTATCGCTCCACAGCCTCGAGCCGCGTCAGCGCGACCCGTATCGGTAGTATCGTCGCAAGAATGCACACGGTGATCGCCGTGCCGAATCCGAATAACATTTCGAACATGTCGGTTTCGCCGCCGTTCAGCCGCGCCGAGAGATAACTGAACACGGGCCGCGCTTCGAGAATCACGACCGCGGCGATGACGCTCACCGACGCCATCATGAAAAGCAGACCGCCGAAGCTCGTCGGAATCTGTGCGGCGTTCTCCGTTTCGAACTGCGGAAACACCGTACCGAACCCGATTGCCAGTCCGCTGATCGCAAAGGTCATGAGCGCGATCGTGAATGTGCTCACAATGAACATGAACTCACTGACTTTCAGCAAGTAATCCGTGACGCCGACGATGGCGAGCGCGAGAATCAGCAGCGGCGCCGTGCCGACCCAAAATTTGGCCCACAGGAGCTCGCGCATCGACATCGGGCTCGACTTCAGCAGCCACAACGTGCGCCCTTCGAGCGACACTCCGGGGAAAATGAATCGGGCGGCAATCGACGCGAGCACGAATCCCGCGAGAATGAGATTCAGGAACGGCACGACATTTATCAGCCAGATCGTGATGCCTTCGCCCCGGAGCGGCAGGAACTTGATGTTGAACACATACACCACCACGAGCACGGCGAGCAGTATCAGCTGCGACCATTGGGTGGTGTCGCGGAAGAACACACGAATCTCCTTCATGATCAGCTCCTGCTTCAGCACGCCGAGCGGCTTGAGGACGCGCATGATCATCCGCGTGAGAATTCCGCTGCGCGCCCACCGCTGCGCGCTCTCCTGCGCCTTGCTGAACCCCGTCACGTAGAGCGCGCGGTGGAGCAGGGCGCCGAGCACGACGAACGCGGCCGCCGTCGTCCAGAGCATATAAACGGCGAGCCAGTCGGGTTTGCCGTCGAGCAGCCCCATCACGCTGCGCTGCACCCATTCCGACGGGAGCAGCGGGGAAGTCGGCGTGCGCAGCACCGCGACGAAATCGACCAGCGATTTGAATCCTTCCGGTTTCGCGAGCTGTTCGGGCCGCACGAGCCGGAACAGCAAAACGATTCCCGCCGCGGCGAGCACCGAGACGACGCTCAGGATATCGCGCGTGCGTCGCGCCGGAAAAATATTCACGAGCAGCAGCGTGACCGCGGTGCCGACCACCGCCGGCACGACAAAAAACGGAGTCATCACCGCCGCGGCAAACAGTCCGAACGCCCAGCCGCCGTTGTACACCCACCCGTACGCCGTGAACACCGGCACCGACATCAGTGCGACCATCCAGCTCGACGCAATTACGGTCTCGAGCAATTTCGCGAGATACAGCCGCAGCCAGTCCACGGGCCCGCTCACCAGCAGATCGAGATCTTTCGCGAGGAAGAAACTCGAGAGCGCCGTGATCACATTCGACAGGAGCAGGATCGAAAAGAAACTGATGAGCATGAGCCCGAGCAGTTTCCCAGACAGCAACGGACCGATTTCCGCAATGCCGCGGAAGTAAACGAGCAGTTTGTACAGCAACCCAAAAATAAACGCCCAGAACAGCGCGCCGATCACCGAAAGC